>JAOARK010000087.1 GCA_025210575.1 Schleiferiaceae bacterium | reverse complement strand
CTCCCAACGGTTGGTGTAAATGCTCTCTCCATAAATTTCATTTCCACCTCTATATTCTGGAGTCCATTGCATTTCTCCTCCCCAACGGTCCTCATATAAATAGCGACCAGCCAGAGTAAAAACCTTATTATCCTTTCTTCTAAAATTCCATTTATTAAAAATTGAAATGCGATGCTGTTGCGTTACATCCGTAAAATTGTCGCCATTATTATCAATTGGATTTTGATAATTGAAATAATTCACACCAACAAGTGTGGTTGCCTTTTCGCCAGCATACAGCTTTAATCCTAGGTCGGCATTCAGCTCTAGCCAACTTGTACCCATAATGTCAGCAGAAAATAAAGATGCTCGAGATGGGCTTTTAGTAATTACATTGATAATCCCTCCAACTGCTTCACTACCGTATAAAGTAGAGGCCGGACCTTTAACAATTTCTATGCGCTCAATAAGCGATTGGGGAATTCCCGTTAACCCATATACAGTAGAAAGCCCACTCACTATAGGCATTCCATCAATCAACACCATAGTATAAGGACCCTCTAGTCCATTGATATGAATATCTCCAGTATTACAAACATTGCAATTGAGCTGGGGTCTTACACCGTTTACGTTTTGCATGGATTCAAAAATGCTGGGAGCTGGATTCGCCTTAAAATATTTTGGAGAGTAGACTTCAACAGGTACTGCACTTTCGCGTTTTGATACCTCCTTCATTGTACCCGATACAACAACCTCATCTAATTTCGATTCGCTATCCTCTAAATTGATTATCAATCTGAGATTCGGATTTTCATCATTCAGAACAATTGGGATCTTATAATTATCAAAGCCAATCAAACTTGCCGTCAACTCATAAGTTCCTCTTGGTATATCCTCTAAAATGTACGAGCCATTGCTTTTGGTAACCGTAATAAAATCGGTTCCTGACAAGGTAAGAGTTACAAATTCCAAAGCTTGACCATCACCATAAACCACACCTTCTATTCTTCCGCTTTGTGCGAAAGACAAAAGAGATACACTAACGAATAAGAGTAGTAGTTTTAAGCGCATACTAAACTGAAAGATTGAAATGCAAAAATATAAAGTTAGATTAGTCTAACAATTATTTTATACAACTAATGTTCTTAGATTTGGACTCGCTTAAAAAGTACTCATGGCAACCCATACCGAAGAAAATTATTTAAAAGCGCTTTTGCATTTAGTGAATGCCCAAGGAGAGATTTCTGTAACCGAATTAAGCAGCAGACTTAAAATTTCTGCGCCAACCGCAAACAGCATGATTAAAAAACTGCATGCTAAAAAGTTGGTAAATTACAGAAAGTACAAACCGCTTAGCCTTACAGAAAAGGGGAAGAAGCACGCGGCTTCGATCATTAGAAAGCATCGGTTAACTGAGATGTTCCTTGTTGAAAAAATGGGTTTTGGCTGGGAGCAAGTGCATGCTATTGCAGAACAGGTTGAACATGTAGATTCGGATTTGTTTTTTGACCGTATGGATGAGATCCTTGGTTTTCCAACAGTAGATCCGCATGGCTCCCCTATTCCAGATAAAAATGGAAACATCGTTTGGAAAGCCTATGATAAATTAAGCGATTGCACCGTTGGGTCTAAAGTCAAGCTTTCTGGATTGATGAATTCTTCTTCGGATTTTCTTGCCTTTTTGAATAGTAAACAACTTGGATTAGGAACCGAATTGACCATTGAAAAAGTAGAGAGTTTTGATAAAAGCATGACCATACTTTACGGCAATAATTTGAAAGAAGTATTTAGCCATATGGTTTGCGACAATTTACTGGTAGAAAAGTAACTGAATGAAAGTATGTGTCGCTGAAAAGCCTAGTGTGGCTAGAGAGATTGCTCAAGTAATTGGAGCCGACCAAAAGAAAGATGGCTATTACGAAGGGAATGGCTATCAGGTAAGCTGGACCTTTGGCCATTTCTGTACACTTTACACTCCTGATGATTATAAACCCTATTGGAAACGTTGGGACCTGAATACATTACCAATGCTTCCTGATCGTTTTGAGACGAAATTGATAGACAATGATGGTGTCAAGAAACAATTCGGGGTGCTTAAAAATCTCTTTGCATCCGCCTCAGAAGTCATTAACTGTGGTGATGCTGGACAAGAGGGAGAGTTAATTCAACGTTGGGTTTTAAAACAAGCCAAATTCCAAGGACCCGTACAACGTTTATGGATCTCTTCATTAACAAGCGAAGCTATAAAAGCCGGATTTGAGGATCTAAAGGATGCAAAACAATACGATGCCCTGTATTATGCGGGAAGTAGTCGCGCTATCGGTGATTGGCTTTTAGGCATGAACGCCACAAGACTTTACACCTTAAAATATGGCGGCAAAGGACAAGTACTTTCTATAGGACGTGTACAAACACCCACTTTGGCCATGCTTGTTGAACGCCATCTCGAAATAGAGAATTTTAAACCTCAACCCTATTGGGAACTGCAAACACTTTACAGAGATACACTCTTTAACAATGAAGAGGGTAAGTTCTTTAAAAAAGAGGATGGCGAGAAACTTCTCAACCAGGTAAAAGACCAACCTCTAACCATCACAGAGGTTCAAAAGAAAAAAGGAAAAGAAACACCACCAAGACTTTTTGATCTAACCAGTCTTCAGGTGTATAGCAACAATAAATTTGGCTTTACAGCCGAACAAACCTTAAAGATTGCTCAAAGTTTATATGAGCAAAAACTCATCACCTACCCAAGAGTAGACACCACATTTTTACCCAACGACCAGTACCCTAAGATCGAAGGGATTCTGAAGAACCTCACTAATTACAGTCAATTAATCTCGCCATTGCTGGGCAAGAAGATCAGAAAGTCAACCAAGGTTTTTAACGACAAAAAAGTGACAGATCACCATGCTATAATACCCACAGGTCAACAGTCTGGCTTGAGCGATGCTAATCAAAAAGTGTATGATGCTATTACCCGGCATTTCATTGCCGCTTTTTATCCAGATTGTCAAGTGGCAAACACTTCAGTTAAAGCTGAAGTGAATGAGGTGCTCTTTAAGGCTACAGGCAAAGAAATACTCGAAGAGGGTTGGCGTGCGGTTTTTGCTAATCCCGATAAAGTAAAAAGCAACGAAGAAGGAGTTATGCCCACATTTGTAAAGGGCGAAACCGGTCCTCACGAACCCAGTTTTACCGAAAAACAAACCAAAGCTCCGAGAGCTTATACAGAGGCTACCCTTTTAAGAGCGATGGAAACCGCGGGTAAACATGTGGAAGACGAAGAGCTCCGAGATTTGATGAAAGCCAATGGTATTGGTAGACCTTCTACCCGTGCCAATATTATAGAGACTCTCTTTAAGCGGAAGTACATTGAGCGAAACAAAAAACAAATTGTTCCTACCCCTACCGGAGTTCAATTGATAGGACTTATTGACAATGAACTTCTTAAATCTGCCGAATTAACCGGCCGCTGGGAAAAGCAATTGAAGGATATTGAAACAGGAGAGTACAGTGCTGCACGATTTATTAATGCCATGAAGTTAATGGTAGACAATTTAGTTGCAGAAGTAAGATTGTCTAAAGCGAAAGTCGTGCTTTCTGCACAAACAGAAAAAACGACCAAAACTCAAGCAAAACCCAAAACCAACAAAAGCATTATTGGCCAAACTTGCCCTAAATGCCAAAAAGGGAAATTGCTTAAAGGCAAAACCGGTTTTGGTTGTAGCAGATGGAATGAAAACTGTAAGTTTCTGTTACCCAATTCATTTGAGGGGAAGAAAATTTCGGACAATCAATTGAAAAGAATAATTGACAAAGGCTCCACAACTTTGTTAAAAGGATTTAAAATAAATGGCGAGAAAGTCAATGGTAAAATTGTTCTTTCTGATGACTTTCAGCTCAAGCTTGAAATTGAAAAATCTGAAAAAAACGATGGAATTTTAAATTGCCCTCGATGTAAAAAAGGGGAAGTGATAAAAGGACAAACTGCTTTTGGATGCAATAGATGGAAAGAAGGATGTGACTTTAAAATGAGTTTTGATGAAGTAAGATTGAAAGCTGAAGGCAAGGAGCTCTCAAAGGAGCTCATTCATAAAATCATAAGTGCAGCCAGCTAGACTTTTAAGTAGGTAGGTTTATCTTTAAATGTCTTATCAAGACGCTTATTTAATTTTGATTTTGTGCTTGACCGTTTTACATGCACTGGAATAGATCTTAGAACTTCCTCATTTATGTTTTCCAACTGATCACTCAATTGATATCCCATGATTTGAGACTTAGCGAAAAAAGCCAATATAAATTCATCCCAACCCGGCTTATTGCCCCAATAATGACCAAGCCATTGATCACAATTTCTGAGCTCTCCTGATTCAGTAAGCACCAAAGAATAACTGAATTGCTCTACCAATCGAATCCTGCTATTCAGCTCGCATAATTCGTCACAAACGTTTAAAGCTAGGTCAACGGTCTCAACCAATCTTTTTCCAGGTATACCAATAACACCCGCATTCCACATCTTGTGATCTTGGTTTACAACAATACCTCCAACTTCTTTTCCTTTAGACTCTTTCCACATAACCTTCATGGTTTTTGCACTCATTTCTGAAAGTTTTCCTTCTGGTAGATGCATAAAAGAAATATTGTTGTCCAAGTCTTCATTCATTTCTTTCAAGTCACCAAAAACAAATGTGTCAGAATCTAGATAAACAATAGATGTATTAGGGTACTTCTCAGCAACAAGTTGAAATGCCTTCATCTTTGTTCGGTAAACTAATTTGTGTTTTCCCATCCAAGATTGAATGGTTTCAGATTCTACTGAAAAAACATCTACTCTTTCATCCTTGGCCAATGCGGCATAAAGATTTGGCACATCCGTTACAACACATACCTTGCTTACACTAGACTGTTTAAGTGCTGTGAGAATTGAGAAGTTCGCTTGTGTATGATTGATCAGCTGTTCACCGAAAACCATATACATGAATATCATACCCTTGAAAATTGTTGTTTTATTTGGCTCAAAAGTACTGCAAATAAAAGGTCAACTTTCAACGCACTGCCCCAGATAATATTTTGAAAAACTATATTCGTAGGTACTAATCTGCTTTTATGCTTCAACTCTTTACTCAGCGGTTTTCATTCATTCTGTTATTTTTTATAACTCCCCTATTGTTCTTAGGGCAAATTAGCATTGGCGATAGCGCAGTAACAGAGGCACCATCTGCAATTCAATTAACTGAAGTGAACTCGAGAATTGAATTAATGAACCAGCGGATTAAAAACATTGACAAAAGAACAGAGCTCAATGCCAATGTGAAGGAGATTGACACTCTTGTTCCAAATTTTGAAGAATACATAGATGAGCAAATTGCCTCTTACGAAAACTTCAAAAAATCTCATCCCAACAAACAAAAAGTGCTAAACCTTGTAAACAAATGGCAAAGTCATAATGCTTATTTGCAATCATTGCAACAGACTTTGGTGAGCTTTACAGAGAAGAATACACTTTGGCTTCAAGAATTAGATTTTCAAAGAAAACAATGGCAGCTCACTTTAGAAAATGCTAAAGAAAAAGAAGCACCAAATCAAGTCATTAACCTAATCTCCGAAACTCAAAGCAGCATACGCCTTCTCATTAAAAAGGTGAATAACCAAAACAATGAGCTTCTGGAGCGTGAAATTGACATCCTCATTTTAAGGGAAAAAATTGACGCTGTTATTGAAGACCTCAGCATCTGGAAACAATCCAAAGAATTTTCCATCGCGCATAGACGCCATTTCCCTTTATGGCATTTAAGTGATGAACCTGTAAAACCGAAAGACAAAAATTTTGATGCTTGGCTTTCTTTTCAAGGAAATATCAAAGGAGTTTTGAATTACATTGTTAGTCCTGAAAACGAATTCTTGACCCTTGTGATTCTCATTTTATTGGTAATTGCTTGGCTATGGCGCATAAAAAAAGTAGTACAGGATCAACCCAATAAAGAGATTGACCTAAAAGCATCCAGAGCGAAAAAGGTAATTACAGATAACTTTATTACCACAATTGTATTTATAAGCACCATCATCTCTATTGTTTTCTTTGCGCATACTCCCAACCTATTGCAAGAATCTTTATTGCTGTTTAGCCTTCTTTCAGCCATCCCTTTAGTACGGACAAGTATTCATCCCAGGTTTAAAGGGATTACCTATTTCGTTATTGTTCTTTTTATAATGAATACTATCAAATCGTATGTGTGGTATTCATCTAGCTTTTATAGAGCCTATCTTTTTATAGAGACCTTGTTTGCCATTTTCGTCTTATACAAGTTCACCCGACCATTAAGGAGAACTGTTCGCTTGGATGTAAATAAGTTGTCCACATTTCTGATAAAGGCTGTCCCTTTTGACTATGCTGTTTTAGCAGGAGCGTTAGTGTCGAACATATTGGGGTATACCAATTTTACCGACTTGTGTTTGAAAATGATGATTCAAGGAGGAACTTTAGTTGTTGTTCTTTATGCTTTGCTCATCGTTCTTAATGGGTTTACATCAGGAACCTTGCAGATCTATTATAAACGGAATAAACCGGGTCCTTATGAAAACCGCTATTTAACCGAAAAGCGCATTCTCAGTATAGTCAGCTTTTTTGGTTACGTCTTTTTCGCCTTGTATTTCTTATACATCATAGATGTTTACGATATCATGGCCGAATGGCTGAATGAAGCTCTAAACGAACCAGTGGATGCTGGCCTCATTACTTTTACTTGGGGAAGCATTTTCACATTCTTTGGCATTTTGGTTGGCTCTTATCTTATCACCTCCATCATTGCAAAATTTGTTGATGGTGGTGCGCTCGATTTCATGAAACTCCCTAAAGGTGTTCCCGCAATAATCTCAGTAGTTGTTCGATACTTTATAATTGCATTTGCGCTGATTATTGCTCTCTCTTATTTAGGCGTTGATCTTAGCCAGTTCAATCTAATGGCAGGTGCTTTAGGTTTGGGTATTGGATTTGGTTTACAAAACATTATTTCAAACTTTATCTCAGGGTTGATTCTCATTTTTGAACGCCCAATTCAAACTGATGATGTTGTTGAAGTAGGTCCACTTTTAGGTCATGTGAGAAAAATAGGAGTGCGATCTTCTAACATAAGAACCTTTAACGGTGCGGAAGTTGTTGTTCCAAACAGCAACTTAATCTCAAATGAAGTAATCAATTGGACATTAAGTGATAATGTAAAGCGCATTGAAATTAAAGTAGGCACTGCCTATGGGTCTTCCATGAAACAAGTGGTTGATATTATTAACGATGTAGCCACAAACTACGAGCACACCTTAAAGGAACCTGAACCTTTGGCTCTTTTTGACGAATTTGGAGATAGCTCGCTAAACTTTAGGCTCCTTTTCTGGGTTCCAGTAGAATATGGCATCTTGTCAAAAAGTGCGGTGTCCATCGAAATTTATGATCGCTTTGATCAAGAGGGTATAACCATTCCGTTCCCGCAAAGAGATGTTAACTTTAAAAAAGAAGACTTGGAAGCTCTAACTAAAACGAATATTCCAAAGCTCTCAAAACCAGAAAATTCTGAGGACTAAAATTTAAACTACAATTTCTTTCTATCTGCTTTTGACATGCTATCATTGTCCTTTCAATAAACAAGTTATTCATGAAAAGGGGAATTCTTTTGCTATTCATATTGATGAGCATTTTCAGCTACGGTCAAGAATTAGATCAAGACACGATCTATTTAAAAGATGGTTCGGTATTAGTTGGTGAAATACTTAAGAATTACGATGATGGCTCCGTAAAAATTGAAAGCTCATTTGGCGTTGTGATTATCTCAGGATCTGACATTGATAACGGAAAAAATACACCTGAAAAAATTCAAGTTTCACCCACTGAGTTTCAAGACGACAATTACTCCAAATCTTATTACTTCGAAGATGTAGAGCTTAGAAAACATGTAGAAGCCTATAGACGAGCGGAAAAATCAGGTTATACATTGCAAGCCGCTGGAATAGGAGCTTTGGTCTTTGGAGCCATCCTCTTTTCTAATGATGGCACTGAAGAAGTAGGTACCGCATTGATGGTAGGTGGAACTGCACTGAGCATTGGAGGAATCATCACTTTATGGACTTCTCCAAAAAGATTACAATTAAGTTCAGACGGATTAAATCTAAAATTGAACTTCTAGATTTTCTTTACCAAAGGCTGTCCTTGCTCTGCAATTTTCTCAAAGAGTTCAGGGTTTTCATTTTTGTGAAAAACATCTATTCCTGCATGACTACGGAATCTTTTGTATACGAGCTCTAGAAAAGTTTCTTCAGCATACTCAAAATCATCTGTGGTATTGATCCCAATCCAATAAGGAGGCTCGGTGTATTCATCTACGTTTAAATAGATTCCTGCATATACCTCTAGTACACCTTCGGTTTGGATGCAATAATCAAAAAGCGCTTTTTTTAATTCTTTAAAA
The DNA here is from genome assembly GCA_025210575.1 of Schleiferiaceae bacterium. Classification (GTDB taxonomy): domain Bacteria; phylum Bacteroidota; class Bacteroidia; order Flavobacteriales; family Schleiferiaceae; genus JAOARK01. The sequence goes on along the minus strand of JAOARK010000087.1, from coordinate 1,789 downwards.
TGAGCCTTTGGCCAGGGGTTGAACTGGGTGTGAATATTCACGATTTCAACCGTTTGTTCTTCTTTTTGGTAATGTTCAAGGTTAATTCTGATGTCTTCGGTAACATCCATCCCTCCCTTATTATTGAATTTGAGCGCATCATAAACAAACACGGGACCATATGGAAAAACCCATGGCCCAAATAACAGCGTGCGGAGATTGTATTTGCGTCTGAGCTTGATCAACTCATCTTCATGGAAATATAAAATCGCTGGAGAAAATCGCGAAAGGGAATTTGCAATGAATGAGATCTGGTACTTGTACATGACAAACCGGCCTCCCTTGTTCAAAGCTTCTTCAATCTGAGTTGCATCTAAATCCTTGGTATTTAATAATGGCTGATGTCTTGTTTTCATTTTTCTAATTCTATCTTAACCATTCTGTTGTTCTCTTTAATGAACAATATTCTGGCATACATGCCATTGTTGAGAATCCCACCATTTTGATGAGTTCTATCAAAACCATATACCCCAACTATGGGGTAATCACTATAGTAAAAATGGGTATCACCAACATCAAAGCTTTCTGTACACCTCCTCCCACCTCGCGTTTCTCTACAATCTATTTTAAAATTGGCAATTACACCTTCAACGGAATCGAGTAAATCATGTTCCTTCATGAACGCATACCGATCTTTTTTTTCGGAAGTATCACCCAAAGAGAATCCAAAAAGAAGTCCTGATATTAAGGCTCCTCCCAACGTTAAAACCATCAGTTCATTTTTTCGATCGTAAGTAATCTTATTTCTCTTTAAATAGAGAAACAGGAAAAGTAAAGCTAAAGACAGTGTCAGAAACCCTGTCGCCTCTGTTAAACCAAATGTGTTTCCTGCCGCATCGTCTAACGACCAATAGACATAATATGCTCTTTCCATACTAGTTTGCATATAAAGCCATGATAGCAAAACTGGCTAACCAGTGCCCACCCTCATAATCATCACCCACTAAATTGGGGTAAGAATAATTTAAATGGTTATTGGCCACAGCTATTAAACTTTGGTATTCCGGATATTGTTCTGCAAGTCCATATAGGCACCAAGCTCGGCTAAAGTTAACTCCATCTAAGTGCACTAAATGTCCATCACTTCTGTCGCTTACTACACCTGGCTCCATGGTAAACTCTTCTAAGTTTGGAATGAATTTATCTACCCAAGGTTTAAATTCTTCTGGAGTTAAAACCCTTCTCATGATATCTATTTCTTCAAGACAAGGAGATAAAAAATCGTAACCGCTCGGCTCCCAAGTCAATGGACAGCCCATATCTTCTATATAGAAATCCATGGCCCTTGAGCGAATAAGGTTTCTCAAGGAATCATTACCCAAAGTAACGGCATAGTCATATGCAAAGGACAAACCAAAGGCAGTATTACTGTGTGTTCCCACTCTAATAGGGTAATGCAATTTGGGCAGGTAATCTAAATACTTCCGAACTATGAGATCGGTTAAAGGCTGCAAATTTGCTTCCAGCTGCTTTGCAGAAGGATCATCCCATGTGTGCAATTCCTCTGCCAGCTTAAGCAACCACGCCCAACCGTAAGTGCGCTCAAATGTTTTTTCGGTTATCCGGTTAAAGTAAGCTACTTCTTGGGCTATTTTTTCAGCAGTAATGCTGTTATTCAAGCTTCTCCTGGCTTCTTCAGCGCGGTCTAACTCAGGAAATTCTTTTAACAATTTCACCAACGACCAATGTCCATGAACAGCAGAATGCCAATCGAAACAGCCGTAGAAAGCTGGATGTAATTCTTTAGGGG
>JAOARK010000086.1 GCA_025210575.1 Schleiferiaceae bacterium | reverse complement strand
TAAACGTTCTAAATCAGATTTAGCAAAGGAAAAGATGGGCAAAAGAAGTAGGAAACACCAAAAGAACTGTTTCATATAGGTTAAGGTTTCCTTCAAATTTACAAAACACCTTGTGAATCAGACAGGTTTTGACACCAACCACATCTTCATCTCTCCTTTGCCTTTCACTTCAATGGCTTCTCTTTTCTCAAAATCAAATTCAGATTGGTCTTTTATCAACTCATAGGTCGTAGAACTCAAATTCACTTTACCTACGACCCCATGGCTTTCCATGCGGCTGGCCGTATTCACTGTATCGCCCCAGATATCATATTGGAATTTCTTCACGCCTACAATTCCAGCTACTACTGGTCCCGTATGAATACCCACACGCATGGAAAATGCTGGTCTACCCTTTTTCTCATGTTCCATTTTACGCTTTTTCATATAGGCTTGCATTTCTAATCCCGCAAGAACAACATCATGTGCTTCTGAAGTTCTAGGACTATGCAATCCCCCGGCAGCCATATAGGCGTCACCAATGGTTTTGATCTTTTCAATTTGGTATTTACCCATGATCTCATCAAAAGCCTTAAAACAAGCATTCAACTCTTTTACAAGCGCTTTTGCAGAAAGCTTCTCCGAAGCTTGGGTGAACCCCTTAAAGTCAGAGAATAAAACTGTGACACTCTCGAAATCTCGCGCTTCACTTTCACCCTGTTCTTTTAATTCTTCTGCCACTTCATGAGGAAGAATATTGAGTAATAACTCATCGCTGCGGTCTTTTTCCTTCTGTAAAGCTGATCTTGATTTTTTAATGAATAGAAAACGATTGAGTAAGGCTGCGGCTGCCAATAAAGCTAGAATAGATAGTCCAATAAAAATATTCTCCCTTTGCTTTTCCTCAGCCAATTCTTCTTGGTGCGCTAATTCTAAATTGAATCGTTCTTTTTGATTTGAAATGGAATCTTGAAATGATTTTCGATCATACTCCAGTTGAACGCTTGTGCGAATAGATTTCTTTTTCAAATCTTCACTTTTAAGGCTATCAGCGATTCTGTGACTTTCTTCTATGTAAGGAACAGCCTCTTTATAACGGCCTGTTGTTTTAAGATACTCGCTATAATTGGCTGCCGCGTTTCTAATAGCATCTGGAATAGCTAATTCTTCACTCAAGCTATAGGCGTCTTTTAAATATATTTCGGCCTCACTGAACCTTTTATTTTTATAGAGGGTATAACCATATGCACTTCGAGCATAAGCTAAATTGTATTCATCTTCTAATCCTTCCCAGATCAATATGGCTTTAGACAAATAATTCAATGCTTTGTCTAAAGAGTCAAGCTCAATCAATTTGTTCGCGAGGTTGTTATAAGAATTGGCAATACCTGGCTTATAGTTCACCTCCTTATGCAAAATCAAGGACTTACGGAAATACCAAAGTGCTGAGTCTTGGTTACCCATTCTACCATGCAAAACTCCTATGGCTAAATATTCTGAAGCAATGCCTTTGGCATGTTTTCTTTCGACATCCATTAACAAGGCTCTTCTTCTATATTTCATCGCCTCTTCATATTCTTCCGTTAGTTCATAAACCAAGGCCATATTAGAGAGCGTATTGCCTAATCCATGTCCATCATTCTCCAATTCAAAAATGCTTAAAGCCTTGCCATAATACTTGAGCGCCATTTCATAATTACTGGTGAAATAGCCGATATCTCCCAATCCTTTGTTTGCATCTCCAATAGCCCATTTTCTACCACTTAATTCACCCAATTCTTCCACCTGATGGTAAAACTCTGCCGCCTCGTCATATTGCTGCTTACGCTTAATAATCCCTGCTCTGTTGTAGGTAGAACGGATCATTAGATTTGTATCTCTAGCTGCCAATGCCTCATGATAACACAGCTTATAATAGGCATAGGCTGAATCTACATAGCTTTCATATTGGCTCAGAATACCACAATAGTTATAGAGAAGTGCAAGCCCTTTTCTATCGTTCACTTTCTGGGTATAAACAATGGCTGAGTCCAGATAAAGCCAAGAATCTTCAATTTGCGCAGACCTATAAACAGTTACCGCCCAAGTGTAATATGCTCTTGCCTTTAGTCGATAAAATGGAGTTTTATTCGCTTTTGATTGAATGAAAACTTCATTTTCAACTAACGCTTCTTGCAGAATAAATGGAACCGTATCTAATTGATTATTGTAATAATACCACGAAGCAATTAGGATTGAGGCATTTACTTTTTGAGAATCTATTGATGTTGAGCTTTTAAAAGCAATCAAAGAATCTAAATTGGAATTTTGAGCGAAAATTCCAGAAGACAGCAGAATTGCACAAAGGAAAACGGCCGGGCGGTTAAAAAACATGATAGGTTAGTGTCAATTGCCTACAAGATAGGAAATTAACTTCACCGCAATACTCAAATAGTTTACATGCTATCCGTGTCAAACACCTGAGATTCTCCACCTTCGATGAGCTCTTCCAACCCTTGAAGGAGCTTTTTCCAAGTGGTATCACATAACTCATAAAAGTCATTCTTATTGGCGTATCCGTTGTGCTGAAAAACCACTTTTACTTTTCCGCCTGAGGCACTTAAGTGAACTATGATCTCTGTATTGTACCATTCGTCTTCTTCATTGCCTTCATACTTCCACTTCAAGTATTCTGGTGGCATATTCTCTATGACCCGAAAATTCGCTTTGCCTTCCTTGCCAAACCCAAATGATAGCAAACCTCCAGTTGTGGCTTCGCCCTCAACATCAGGGGTCCACCATTGGCGTAGTCCTTCTTTCGTGTTGAAGTATTGAAAAATCTTGTCGAAGTCTTCGGCTATGTGCAAGGTGTGTTGAATGTCGGGCATGGTTAGAAAATTTATTACTGTACAATTGATGTTACAATATAGCCCTTTTATTCACCCTATTATCGCTTAATGCGACAGTGTTAATTGAATATCATAAATTTTTTCGTCATGCTCTGTGATGAATTACTTACGCTGACCAAATAAATTCCCGAGTCCATCTCACCAGGTATTCTAATTTCAGAATTGATCATGTAACTAGCTTCATAAATTAATTCTCCGCTTAAACTCACAATACTAACAAAACTCTTACCTAACGGAAACGCGGGCCGAATAACAACTTCGGATTGATCTTGATATACCACAAAACCCTCTTCAGTCTGAAACAATCTATTGGGTAAACTATTTGAATAATGAACAATAAACCTTCCAGAAGGTTCACCTTCAATTGCTTTGAAAAAATAGCTTGAGTGCTTCAAGTTGTGAAAAGTAGAAAGTGCCAAATCTTCTAGATAGATGTATTTATTATCATTCAAAAAAGAATGTTCTAAATCGATGTGATACACACCATTCCTATTCTCTGGCTGGGGTCTGTAGTGCACTTTTACAGATTGATCAATTGAAGGGACTGATTTTATAGAAACAAAGTTTCCTGAATACTCAAAGTAAATTGACGGCACATTAGAGGGAGAAAAAAGCTTGTATACATCCTTTTCCAACTCAAAGTCCAATGAAGCCACTTCATTAAAGTTCAGCGAGGCTCCATCCCAGGTGCTGTCAGCATCTGAATATATACTCAATTGAAACCCATTTCTTTTCTTAAGACTTGCTTGAGGGTTTAAAGTTGCAAAATCTGTGTCTCTCCAACTATTCTTTAATGTAAATGATGTTTCGCCTGCATTTGATGTTTTTACCCAAAACCCTTGGAATGGTCTAATACCACTTGTACTCAGCTCAGCTAAATCAGTTCCATTGTTGTTGTATGGAATAATTAAAGCACTATTTCCAGGATCATTTGTAAATGCCATATACTGTTGGGTAATCGCATCCCAAATATGAATGCTTTTATAACTTAATGGGTTTTCAGCCGTCATCAGTGAAGCATTCAAAAGACTTGGATATAGATTGGGAATAAAATTCCAGCCTAGCCCATTTTCATATCCAGTTTGTCCTGATGATAAAGGGTTACCTGGATCATTTAAGTAGGTAAGTGTGTACACCTTATCTCCCCAGTTATATTCTCCTTCGAAAGTTATGGGGTTTGTAAATGAACTACTTTCTAAAAACACTGAATACGCTTTTGTTTGATCACTTGTCAAATCAGGTGTTGTCCAACCTGCATTATTCGCAGGAATAGTCCCATCTGCAACATTATCCCAGTAGAAAATATTACGTTCATTAGCTGGAGCGGTGCTTGGTTTCAAGGTTATGCCTCCAAAATCATTTAAGTCCCCCGTAAATGGTAACGAAAGTTGCCTCCAACCTGGATTGGAATTGGACAATTCTAATTCCATTTTAATGAGCCCAACAACATCAGGTGTTCCAATAGCAACTCTACCAATAAGGCCATATGGTTGAGATGCGTTTGAAGAATTTGCCTTTAACGTTATTTGATCATTGGTTCTTATTCTTCCCTGACCATGTCTAAAATCTCCATAAATATTTATGGGTACATCTACTTGTAACTGCGAATTCGCCTGTATCAATTCTAAATCAAAGAAATCTAGTTGACCTGAGCCATTTCCATCGATAATGTGGTTTCCTTCAGCGGAAAAGACAATAGTTCCACCCTCATTGTTGTTGTATGTGCCATCAACATCAAAAGAGTGTACTACTTCTAGTATGCTTGATGGTTCTGAAGTAAGCGTACTTCCGCTTTCAACATTCATTGCTTGCACCTGATATAATCCAGCATCTAAAGTTAGATGACCACCATCTGCCACATAAACAATTAACCTATCGCTGCTTGTAGGCACGTTGCCTCCACTCCATGTTGATGGATTGGACCAATTACCATTGCCAGTTACAACAAATGTTTGAGGTGGTTCTGATAAAGGAGGTGGAATTAATACTGGACCGCATGGACTAAGTGAACAAACTATTCCTGAAGGTCCTTCGTAAAATAAACCCGTATTGGTATTGTTTGAATTATCGGATATCGAGAAACCCGAAATGGGATCTTCCATATCATAATAGGCTACCAAATGACTCCATAAAAGATTAGTATATCTGTTGGTTATTGTGGTGTGTACCAAACTTATTCCTCCAATGCCACCTTCTTCAATGGGCTCATTATAAGTTCTTCTCACTTGTTGTCTCGATAAGGCCGTATTCCAAATCCGTACTTCATCTAAGTATCCACCAGCGGTTTTCTCACTCACTCCTGATGAGGCACTTCGCATTAAAAACACATTTTGAGAATTGCTTAAATCATCAATGGAGCTAACTTCATCTTTTGCTACAACGACACCATCAAAGAACATCCAAATTGAATCATTCAGACCGTTGGCATCTCTTTCCATCGCTACAGTAACGTGCAGCCAGTCTAGGGTGTTTACATTTGAAATATTTGGACCAGACAAAGTCTTAGTCGAACCATCATTTAATTTGAACTTAAACGTAGAAAGTGAAGCAGAGACTTCCCAAAAAACACCATAACCAGACCCAGTATTCGTCTTTTTTGTAATAATTCCATGCGACTCACCTGCAGTGGTGGTTAATTGTTTTGGTTTAATCCAAAACTGAATTGAAAAGCTTTGAGAAGCATTAAAATCCAAGCTTGGATCATCCAGTATTTCTACATACTGACCATCAACATTTAAGTTTGCTCCATTAAAGGAAAGAAGGTTGCCAAAAATATTTGTCTGCGATGCAAGCCAGCCAGGAATCAGCAGCGCAAGGGAAAGTAGGTATTTCAATTTCAGTCTATTTTAGGTGTAGTTTTTTCGGTATGCCTAAATTTAAGTATTCTTCCTTAAGTTTTCAACATTGAAATACAGATGCTTACATCATTTTATATAGGAATTTAAACACTTTAAAACCTCATAGAATGACCTGCTGATTTTATCTATTTGCCTAATTCCTTTTCTTATCTTTGCCGCTTCAAAAAACGTAGGGTTTTAATACGCTTAGAATGATTAAATTTTTCTCGTCCAAAGAAGCGAACAAAGTATACGCAGTTGGACTTTCACAGGAAATCAATTCATCAGATTTACCAAAACTAACTTGGCTCTTCGGGGGCGCTGAGATGCATAACAGCGATACTTTGGAGGGCTTTTTTGTTGGACCTCGCAAAGAGATGATTACACCTTGGGCAACCAATGCGGTAGAAATCACCCAAAACATGGGTATTGCTGGTATCGAAAGAATTGAAGAATACTTCATCGTAGATTCAGCGGAAGCTGAGCACGACCCTATGCTACAGGTGTTATACAACGACTTAAATCAAGACATTTATACCATTGAGCACGCACCAGAAAAAGTAGAATACATCACGGACATCGCTGCTTATAATCAACAAGAAGGTTTAGCATTAAGCGGTGAAGAAATAGAATATTTAGAAGGTGTTGCTAAAGATTTAGGTCGTCAGTTAACAGATTCTGAAATCTTTGGGTTCTCACAGGTAAACTCTGAACACTGTCGCCACAAGATCTTCAACGGTCAGTTTATCATTGATGGCGAAGAGATGCCTACTTCTCTTTTCAAGCTGATCAAGAAGACTTCGGCAGAACACCCGAACAGAATTGTTTCTGCATACAAAGACAATGTTGCTTTTGTAAAAGGACCTAAAGCCGAGCAATTTGCTCCGGCACGTCAAGACGAAGCGGCAGAATTTGAAACAAAAGAATTTGACTCAGTGATTTCGCTTAAAGCGGAAACTCATAACTTCCCTACAACAGTTGAGCCATTTAACGGTGCAGCTACTGGTTCTGGTGGTGAGATTAGAGACCGTATGGCCGGGGGTAAAGGTTCTATGCCTTTAGCTGGAACTGCGGTTTACATGACTGCCTACTCTAGACTAGAGGAAGGTAGAGATTGGGAAAATGGCATGGAAGAAAGAGATTGGTTGTACCAAACACCCATGGATATCTTGATCAAAGCATCTATCGGGGCTTCTGATTTTGGTAACAAATTCGGCCAGCCATTGATTAACGGTTCCGTATTGACCTTTGAACACGAAGAAAACGGAAAGAAATATGGTTACGACAAAGTAATCATGCAAGCCGGTGGTATTGGATACGGTAAAGAAAAAGAAGCTTTAAAGGACACTCCAGAAACTGGCGATAAAATCGTGGTGATGGGTGGAGATAACTACCGCATCGGTATGGGTGGTGGCGCTGTATCATCTGTAGCTACAGGTGAATTTAGCAGCGGTATCGAATTGAACGCCATCCAACGTTCAAATCCAGAAATGCAAAAACGTGCTTACAATGCCGTTAGAGCTATGGCCGAAATGGACAACAACCCTATTGTTTCTATTCACGATCACGGTGCAGGTGGACACTTGAACTGTTTGTCTGAGCTTGTTGAAGAAACAGGTGGTAAAATTGATGTAGAGAAATTGCCTGTGGGCGATCCTACATTATCCGATAAAGAAATCATTGGAAACGAATCTCAAGAGAGAATGGGATTGGTGATGAAAGAAAAAGACGTTGCTACACTTACTAAAATCGCTGAGCGCGAAAGAGCTCCTATTTATGTAGTAGGTGAAACAACTGGAGATCACAAATTCGTTTTCGAAAACAAAACTTCTGGAGAAAATCCAATGGATTGGGAGTTGGGCCACATGTTCGGTTCTTCCCCTAAAACCATCTTAGAAGATAAGAGAGAAGCATCCAACTTTGCTGACGTAAGCTACGATAGCAGCAAGATGCAAGACTATTTAAACGCTGTACTTCAATTAGAAGCGGTTGCTTGTAAAGACTGGTTGACCAACAAAGTAGACCGTTGTGTTACTGGCCGCGTTGCAAAACAACAAACTGCTGGTCCAGTTCAATTGCCATTGAACAACCTCGGAATTATGGCCATGGATTACAGAGGCGTAAAAGGAATTGCTACTTCTGTAGGTCACGCTCCTGTTTCAGCATTAATCGATCCTGTTGCGGGTTCTCAGGCTTCTATTGCCGAAGCTTTAACAAATATCATTTGGGCTCCTATACAAGACGGATTGAAAGGTATTTCTCTTTCTGCGAACTGGATGTGGCCAGCGAAGAACGAAGGCGAAAACGCAAGATTATACGATGCTGTAAAAGGAATTTCAGACTTTGCTTGCGACTTAGGTATCAATATCCCAACAGGAAAAGATTCATTGAGTATGACGCAAAAGTACAAGGATGATGTGGTATACTCTCCTGGTACTGTAATTATTACTGCGGTTGGTGAAGTAAGTCAAATCAACGCTACCGTAGAGCCTGTTTTACAACCCAATACAGACTCAACACTGCTTTACAT
>JAOARK010000085.1 GCA_025210575.1 Schleiferiaceae bacterium | reverse complement strand
TCCTTATGATATGAAAGGATGATAAAGTCGGCACCAGTTTTCTTTGCTGTTTCCATTGCGTTTAAAGGAGTTTCAGGAGTGATAGCCACCACCACAGCACCCTTTTCTAAAAGAAAATCCAGAGAGTCACTTAGATTACTGAGGTACAGATCGCATGCGCTACACCAATAACCGCGATAAAAAATAACGATGATGTCCTTATCCTTGAGTACCTTTTTACTATCAAATAGATTACCTTCAAGATCATGTGCTTTAAAATATGGTGCTTTGTCTCCAATATTTAGACCTTCCGGCAAGGGGTGATCTGTATCTATGCCATATTCTTCTTGCGCAAATCCGGCATTCACAACCAAAATGAATAATGCAAGTAATAGGGTAATCCTTTTCATGTGTTTTAATTTGGCAATGAAGATATAATTACTTCTTGAACAACACTAGTTTAGGGTGAACTCCTTGTCCCCAATAGTTTTCAGCGTTTTTACCAGCTACGTAGTAGTATTGGTCATCCTCAATAAATCCGTTGGCAGAATACACATTCGTTTCTTTTACAATTGTTTCAGAATAAGTCCCATTTCTGTCATATCGAATGATGGCATCAGAATATCTATACTCATAACTAGCTGTTCCAACCAAATCATTTCTGTTTTTCAGAAAATTCAACTTATACATCTCATAATTAGTCTGCAGATTTCCACTAGAGAATTGACGTGAACTATTCATGCTAAGAATCGTTCTGCCATAGTTGTAGATGTAACTAGTATAAAAAGTACCAAAAGTTCCATCTTTTAATTGAAACCCTCCAGGTGAATGTTCAATGTAATACCAATGTGCGTAGGTGTCTGTTTTGCAATCTCTATGAATTTCTTTCAGATTTTCATCTAGTGTGATAAAACAGGCTACGCTTCCATTGTAATCTTCGCCAGGCCTTATGGCAACCACATTAATTTGGTTATTGTTTTCAGAGAAATTGGTGATCTTATAATTCTCTAAATACTCTTCTTCCAGCACTACACCATTACTTGACACCGAATTCCCTTTGTTGTCAATTTCTATGAATTGCATGGTGTGTTTATCATTTATCTGCACCACCAAGTACAGAACAATGTTTTCTCCTTTTTTACACATGCCGTAGTCGTAAATAGAAAATGGAGGACCAGGAGCAATAGGAATTTGACTTGAATTCACGTAAGTGTTGTCATCGTCATACACCGCAAAATATGCCGAACTATAATCCACTCTATTTCCATTCTCGAAGAACATAGACTTTGTTACACCCGAGTTTCCGGTTGTTGGGAGGGCTTTAATCAAGTTTCCTTCTAGGTCTGTTTTAAGGACTCTATTGCCTTCTTCAAGTACGATATATAGATAATCCTGAACCTTAAATATTTCCTGAACACCACCGTCATAAGTGTCATAAGTAATTGATGTGTAAGGTTCTAAATAGGTGGGAGGTTCATTTTTTTTACAAGCAAATAAGACTAGGATAGAAGCAATGATTAGGGATTGGGTGATAATTCTCATCTGGGTGTATTTTCAAAACAAATAAAACAAAAAAGGGAAACGTTTCCGATTCCCTTTTCATTGTAATTTACGTAATAATAATTAGGCCATTACTGCATCTGCGTAAAGCTTATCTCTTTGTGCTTGTACCTTTTCATCAGCAATATACTCGTCATATGTCATCAGCTTATCTATAACGCCATTTGGTGTAATTTCAATAATTCTGTTTGCTACTGTATGTGTAAAAGTATGGTCATGAGAAGTAAAGAAAACAGTCCCTTTAAAATCCTTTAGACCATTATTGAAAGCTGTGATTGACTCCAGATCTAGGTGATTGGTTGGTTCATCTAGAATAACAAGGTTGGCTTGTGCTAGCATTACCCTAGAAATCATACAACGTACCTTTTCACCTCCAGAAAGAACACTTGAGCTCTTAAAGGTTTCTTCTCCAGTAAACAACATTTTGCCTAAAAAGCCACGAACAAAAGCTTCGTCTTTATCATCAGAATACTGGCGTAACCAATCTATTAGGTTGTCATCACCGTTAAAATACTCAGCATTTTCATTAGGCAAGTATCCTTTTGTAATGGTCTGCCCATATGTAAAAGAACCCGTATCAGCATCTAACTCACTATTCAAAATTTGAAAAAGAGCTGTGATCGCTAAACTGCTCTTACTTAAAAATGCAATTTTGTCTCCCTTGTTTACTTTGAAATCAACGTTTGCAAATAGCGTTGAGCCGTTTACAGATTTACTTAAGTTTTCTACTTCCAAGATCTGATCACCAGCCTCACGCTTCTGATCGAAGATAATAGCGGGGTACCTTCTAGAAGAAGGTTGTATATCGCTAATATTGATCTTGTCTAGTAATTTCTTACGACTTGTTGCTTGCTTACTTTTTGAGGCGTTCGCGCTAAAGCGAGAGATAAATTCTTGAAGTTCTTTTTTCTTGTCTTCAGCTTTTTTGTTCGCTGCAGCTCTTTGTCTTAACGCCAATTGACTAGACTCATACCAGAATGTATAGTTTCCAGTAAACATCTTCACTTTGCTAAAGTCGATATCTACGATATGCGTACATACCGTATCTAAGAAGTGACGGTCGTGAGAAACTACTATCACTGTATTTCTAAAATCTAAAAGGAAATCTTCTAGAAAGCTTACTGTTTCAATATCTAAGTCGTTGGTAGGCTCATCCAAAATCAAAATATCTGGATTGCCAAAAAGTGCTTGTGCTAATAGAACACGCACTTTTTCAGTACCTGAAAGGTCTTTCAAAAGCATATAATGCTTATCCTCAGAAATCTTCAATCCGCTTAATAGGGCAGCAGCATCGCTTTCCGCATTCCAGCCATCCATTTCTGCAAATTCAGCTTCAAGCTCAGAAGCTTTAATACCATCCTCTTCAGAGAAATCAGGCTTTGCGTAGATAGCATCCTTCTCTTGCATAATGTCCCACAGCTTCTTATGTCCCATAATAACTGTGTTTAGAACAGTGCACTCATCAAACTCAAAGTGATTCTGCTTCAACACGGCCATTCTTTTTCCAGGCTCCATAACAATGTGACCACCAGTTGGATCTATTTCACCTGAGAGAATTTTTAAGAAGGTAGATTTACCAGCACCATTAGCACCAATAACTCCATAGCAATTGTCTCCGTTAAACTTGATGTTTACTTCATCGAACAACACTCGTTTACCGTATTGTAAAGAAATATTCTGTGCGGCTATCATTTGCTAAAATTTTAAGGGCGCGAAAATAGTAGAAATACTTACGCTAAACCTATTGATTTTCAAAAATTTAACCTACAGGTAAAGTCTTCAAAAAGAGCGTGTTGATATAGTGAATGATAATTAAGATATAAGCTGAATCCCGTTTTCTTCTATAGACAACTTTCTTTGTTTGTAAAGCATACCCACACTGCGTTTGAAAGCTTTCTTACTCATCTCAAGCTCTTCATAAATATCTTCTGGCGCGCTTTTGTCTGTTAAAGGAAGAAATC
>JAOARK010000084.1 GCA_025210575.1 Schleiferiaceae bacterium | reverse complement strand
GTCTCCATGTTCATGATCCAAAGGAGATTTGCATCACTTTCATAACCGTCACGTTCCATTGAAGTAAATGCCAATAATTTACCGTCTGGAGAAAAACTAGGATTCTCATCGTACCCCATCATACCTTCTGTAAGGTTCACCGTTTGCTCTGTTTCCAAGTTGTATGCATACAAATCAGTATTTGTGCTCTCGGCAAACTCCAATCCAAATTTTGGCTTTGCTACATACACAATAGTTTTACCATCAGGGCTTAATGTGTAATCTTCGCTTCCGTCAAACGGAGGAACAGGAACATCCCAATTGGCATCGGGCATAATGTCTTTATTCGCCATGATCTTATTTCCGTCTGCCAAGTCAATTATAGCATAATGAAGGTGCTCAAAAGATTCATCGTTCCAGTAATTCCAATGACGGTACATTAAGTTATCGATTACCATTGCCTCAGCCTTATCTAGATTTGGGTAGAGGTCTTTGGTGTTTTTCATCATTTTCACCGCTTTACTGTAAAGCACAAGAATCATGTCCTTTTCAAGGTCAAAGACTTTAAAGTCATGTCCGCCTTCAATGTCTCCTATTTGCATAGCGTTGCTGCCATCAGCATTCGCAATTTTTAACCCCCCATTTGCGGTATAGGCAATCTTCGTCCCCTCTTTAATGTATTGCACTCCATAGGCGCTACCATTTTCTTGTAAAAATACTTTGGGTTCACCACCCTTTGTGGGGATGCTGTATACTGTTCTGGTTCCCTTGTTTTCGTCAAGGTTATAACGCGTAACTCCGTAAATAGCTGTTTTTCCATCAGGGGATATAGCATCTAAGCTTACACGCCCAAGTTCCCATAATAACTCAGGGCTCATGGTTTGAGCCACAGTTAAAAATGGCGCAAGCAAAAGTGCGAATGCAATTTTTTTCATGTTGATCAATTTTAAGAAGGCTCGAAGATAGCTATCTATGTATTTTAGGAGTGTGATTATTGCGAAATCTTATACTACATGACATCTTGCATCGTTACCTAAGGCAATAAAAAATAAGTTATCGTTGCATCTTAGATTCCCTTCGTTATAAATGCTAAAAAAGATTCTTAAATACGGAACCTTACTTGTTCTTATCGCTGTAATCCTTGTGGTTGGATTTGTTACAGCTGTTAATTATAACCTCTTTGGGTATTTGTACACCCAGAAGGAATTGAAAGCGTTTCGAAATCACAATGCATCACTTATTCTAGCCGAAGAGGGTGAGACCCTCGGGAAGATCTTTGATAAGAACCGGACGAATATTGTCTATGAAGACCTGCCACAACACTTGATAGATGCATTGGTGGCAACAGAAGATGTACGTTATTTTGAGCATGACGGAGTAGACAAAAAAGGCATGCTAAGAGTGTTCTTTAAAACTCTTCTCATGGGTGATGAGCGCTCTGGTGGGGGAAGTACAATTACCCAACAGTTGGTAAAGAACATGTATGGCCGAAAGAATTTTGGCATACTCACAATGCCTGTGAACAAAACCAAGGAGGCCATATTGGCAACACGGGTTGAGAATGTGTATGACAAAAACGAAATACTGGCGCTCTATTTCAATACCATCCCTTTTGGCGAAAATGTATTTGGCATTGAAGCAGCTTCGCGAAGATTCTACAATAAATCAACTTCTAAGTTATCGGTAGATGAAAGTGCGGTTTTAGTTGGGTTGCTTAAGGCGAACACTTATTACAATCCAAGGCTTTATCCGGAGAATGCAAAACGAAGAAGAAATGTGGTTTTGTTTCAGATGTTTAAGTATGGTTTTCTTTCTGAAGAAGAGAAAGAAGAATTGCAGCAGTTACCCATAAAGTTAGATTATGCCAATTTATCCAGCGAAGGTATTGCGAACTATTTCTTGCAAAATATTAGGAGTCAGAGTAGAAGCATTGTTGAACAGTACAATAAAGACCATGGCACCGAGTGGAATCTTCGCACTGATGGTCTCATCATTAAAACTACATTAGATTACCAGCTGCAAAAACAGGCACTCAAGTCATTTGAAAAGCATTTGAAAAAAATGCAGAAATTCCTCAGAAAGCAATACCAAAGTGGAAGCTCAAAAAGAGATTTGAATAGAATGGTGACTGCAGAGTTGAATCGAAGTGGGTTGAAGAATAAATCAGAGACTTACACGACCTATGAGCAATTCAACTGGAGTGAGAGTGAAACGGATTCTGTAACCTTGAGAGACAGTATTATTTATTCTATCACCCAATTACATGCAGGCCTTTTAGCAATGGATCCTCAATCTGGTGAGGTAAAGGCCTATGTAGGTGGTGTTGATTTTAGAAATTTTCCATACGATCAGGTAAAGGCAAAACGCCAGATGGCATCCTCTTTTAAACCTATACTCTATGCTGCAGGGTTAGAAAATGGTTTTACTCCGTGCACTTATCTCAGTAATGAAGAAGTAACCTATACCGATTTTGATAATTGGAAACCTGCTAATTATAACAATGAATATGGCGGTAAGTACTCACTGCAGGCAGCATTGATCAAATCTAAAAATGTTCCCACAGTTGACCTCTATTTTAATGTAGGTTATGAGAACCTGGACTATTTATGGGAAAAGCTTGAATTCTCTGAAGAGCTGAAGGATTTACCTAGCAGCGCATTGGGAACGGTAAGCGCAAGTGTTTATGAATTGGCAGTTGCATACAGTGCATTTGCGAATGGAGGCTTTATTGTTGAGCCGCGATTTATAGAAAGTATAACCGCTCCTAATGGTGATGTAATTTTTAAAGCTAAGAAGACTAATAGTTCTCGAGTAATAAGTGACAGTACCTCGACTGAAATGACCTATATGTTGCAGCAGGCGGTTCAAAGAGGTACGGGAATGTCATTGTCATCTACTTATGGGGTAAGTGTGCCTCTGGCAGGAAAAACAGGTACTTCTCAAAATTATGCCGATGCTTGGTTTGTGTCTTATACACCTGGTTTGGTAATGGTAACTAGAGTAGGGGCTTCCAGTCCAAATATTCACTTTAATCATGGCTCTTATGGTTCGGGTAGTCGTTTAGCTTTACCCATAGCAGGGTATACTTGGAAAAGTATTCAAGGAAATTCAAGATTGAGAACCAAGTATGTGAAACCTTTTGGAGAGCTCCCCATCGATTGGATAGAAGCTTATTCATGCAATGACTTTGAGGAAAGTTCAAAACTAGAAGAGCTCTTTAAACGTGATGAAACCACAACGGTGAATGCTGCCAAAAAAGGAAAGAAAAAGCGCAAGAAAAAATCAAAACCTAAAAAGAAGAAAAACCTATTTCAACGAATATTTAAAAAGGATTAGGC
>JAOARK010000083.1 GCA_025210575.1 Schleiferiaceae bacterium | reverse complement strand
TCTACACGTAAACATCAGAACTATTACGCTGGCGGAAATCGGGAAATTCAATTCTCTCAATATGAAAAAGTAAACTTAACGGCCAATCTGGCCTTGAAACTATCGAAACGTGAAGTTTTAAGAATCCACTATTTGTACGATAAAGCTATGGATGTTGGCTACCCATCTCTACCGATGGATGTAGGTTTGGTAGAAGCTCATGTTCTTGGGGTTCACTACAAAAGTTTTATAGATGGTAATGCTATTAAGGCTTGGGAAACTCAGCTTTATTACAATTCTATTTACCATGAAATGGACGACACAAAACGTCCAAATGTGCCGATGCACATGGATATGCCTGGCTGGAGTAAGACGCTAGGTGCTTGGGTAAAGCTTCATGGAGTAGAAACCCTAGATCAGAATTGGAATCTAATGATGGAATACTACAGTAACTCTAGAAGAGCGGAAATGACCATGTATCCTGAAGATGAAATTCCAATGTTTATGCTTACCTGGCCCGACATCCTAAGACACACTTTTGGCTTGGGGTTCCAACAAAATTGGCAATTGAAACCAAAATGGAATTTAGCCTACTCACTTCGAGCCGATCTTAACTTAAGTTCTGTTACAACAGATCTTGGGCAACGTCACTTGGAAATCTTTAAATATGATGTTAGTTCGGTGTTTCACACTCCCGTTTTTTCGGCAAAATTAAACTCCTCTCACACCATTAGTTCACAGTGGCAGTTCTTTGCAAAATTGGCTTTTGCTGAAAGAGCACCTGACCTTTCCGAGCAATTTGGTTTCTTCCTGTACAATGCCAATGACGGCTATGATTATGTAGGTTATCCAGACATAAAAAAGGAAAGTGCCATTCAATTTGAGCCAGGGATAAAATATGCAAAGAATGACCTTATCATTGAAGGAAGTGCCTATTTCCATCATGTGAAGAACTACATTCTTGGCGTTACAGATTCAACTTTAGATGCTATGACCATCGGTGCAAATGGAGTTCGCATTTATCAGAATATTCCTTTTGCAAACATTGCCGGGTTTGAGATTAGAGCATCAAAGAAGATAACCAAAACGGTGAGTCTAAATGCGAATGCACAATATAGCTACGCAGTTATGAATTCAAATGAATCTTTACCGTTGATCCCGCCATTGCAGGGAATGGTTGAAATTAATTGGCGTAAAAAAGGTTGGTTTGCATCCGTTAAAGGGGATTGGGCAAACAGACAAGACCGAGTAAATGAGAACTTTGGTGACCAGCCCACGCCAGGATATGTTCTCTTAGGAGCGAAGGTTGGAAAAACGTGGACAATAAATAAAACATCAATTACTACCGAGATCAACGGTTCAAATTTATTAGACAACTATTACAGAAATCATCTCAGCTGGGGACAAATACCAGACATGGGTAGAAATATTGTTTTAAGTGCTTTGGTGAATTTCTAAGGATTTAAAATATTTTGGCTCGCGTTTTGTTTTGCATATATCAAAACCATTCCAATTGAGCACAAATCGGTTTACGAATAAATTAATGGGGAAGGTAGCTTTGGTTACCTTTCTTTATTTCTGGTCGTTTCAGCTATTAGGCCAGGCTGTCCACCCTTATTCGGTGGATGCCATACAACTTGAGAACAGTCTCTTCAATGCGATTAATGCGACCAGAAGCACTCATGGCCTTAACGAACTTCAGTTGGACCTCAACCTCCGTAATGCGGCAAAAACACAAGCCGAATTTTGTGTTCGAAATTCTAGGTTAACACACACGAATTCAATTGGAAGATTAAAGAATGTAGAAAACCGTGTTTCGTCTTTGAATATTGAAGCAACAGCAGTTGGTGAGAATATAGCGTTGTATCCATTAGGAACATTTTACCATTTCACAGCAGACTCTATTACTCGAGGTTGGATGAATTCAGAAGGGCATCGAAACAATCTCTTGAATAGCATCTACACGCACACAGGCATTGCTGTATCTTTTGATAAAGACGGAAAAGCCTATGTCGTTCAAGTTTTTGCAAGTGGCTCAGATCTTGTTTCATCTGCACTTCCTAAATCTGATACCTTAAGAGAAAAACTTCCATTCAGGTTAAAAAAATACGAGCCTGACTACGCAGCAATCATAAATATTCAGAATTCGGCCTTTGCAAGCGGGGGTTATCTTATGACTTCCTCATTTGCCCCCAATGCTAAAAAAGTTTTTAAAGGACCTTATGACGGAATTGTTTTTGAACGCGTATTGGGTTCTCAAGTTTCAACTGACTCTCTGATCTACTATTCCTCCTACAACCGCAGAAACAAAAATTCTAGTGTAAATGGCGAACTTTTCTATCCCCATTACACCAAAGAGTTGATGGAGAAAAAGAACTTCAAAATCACTGAGAACGAATTCAACAGAGAGAAGAATCGTTTGGTTAAACAGATCCAATTGCAACTCAATAAACTCACCCGAGAAATTGGTAAAACCAAACGTTTTGTGAGTAGATATAAAAACTCAAAAGACAGTGTTGAATTAAAGGCCGTTGAGCAAGCTCGATACGATTTAAAGGAATTGGTTGAAAGGCAAAAAGCCCTGAAGAAAGATCAAGACGAAATAAAGCGCAGAAAATGGAATCCCATGTACTGGGAATTTGATTTCAGCTCAGACGTCATCTACAGTCCTGAAACGCTATCTGAAGTGAATATTCTTTTCTTCAAGAATAACCAACTCATTTATCCTATGTATTACCATGTGATAAAATACACTGGTGAATACATGGATTCTATAGCTCCAAAACTTATAGAATGGGAGTTTGACAAACCTGTCATTGCTGTTCACAAAATTCCAGTGAAAAAGAAACTTAAACTTCTTTATGATCAATCTGCTTATGAATTGCAAAAAACGAATCTAGATTACTTAGATAAAAACCTCAAGGATATTGAAGTTAGGTATGCACAGGTTAAAGTTTTTGCATCTATTGAGGGCACTCTTGAAAACAACACTTACTTGTTTAAGCAAAGAGAAAAAGAGATTGAAAAAGCACTAAAACCTTACCTAGGTCCGGATGCAATAATCTCTTACGATTCTAAAGAGAATTGGGCAAAATTCTATCAACAAATTAAAGAAGACACGAATTACACTTTTTTAAGAAAACAACCCAAAGACTCTATTCGAGCTTACTTAAAAGTGGAAGAATTGAACAAACCCTGGATAGATTATTTACAGGACCAGAGAATAGCATTGATCAATATTCATGGCGGAGTTATGGTAAAAGACACCTTGTCTTATTTACTGGATCGATATGGAAAGAAAGACAACTACAGCATCCAACAAATTCAGAGTTATTTAATCGATCAGATATTAAAAGGGCAAATGAGCCCAACCTACATAGACCGTCTACCTGCCTATAAAAAACAACCAGGGTTGAGCAAAGTTGTCTTGAATAAATACATGCTCAAGTACACGTTAGGGCAAAAAGACACTTCTTTTAATTACAATTCTTTCCTCAAAAATTTTGCTCAAGAGATATATGCCAAAGGAGCAACGGACACCCTGTTGTTGACTTACATAAACTTATTTGCGATGCATAGTGATTTTAATCCACATGCCATTGCACAGGCAAGTGACATAATGTTCCATCTATTTGGGAGAGGCTTCAGTAACAAAAGCATGGCAGTTTATGGATTACATGCCATGGAACATTATTATCCTTTTGTTTCGGGAAGAGAAAAAAAATACAACTCATCCTACTATGGTTACCAAAATTATCACTCGACACTTCCTTATGCTGTTTTCAACTTTTATAGCCGAGATGTTGCGTTCAGAATTAAACGTGTGAATTGGGAAAGCTTGATTCTATTCTTCTGCAAACACAAACAATATGGATTGGCCAGCGCACTGGTGAGTCAGTATATCAATGAAAATGGCTATGATCCAGATTTTCGATTTATACAATTGGTGATTCAATATGTCCACCCAGAAATTGACTCAGGAGTATTTGCAGAAGAGTTGATGACAGAGTTACCTAAATTGGGTAAAAAGCGCTGGTGCAGCTATTTCTATGGCGAGTTTTCACCAAGTTTTCAAGTTTTAGATTATCAACCTCTTTGGAAACTATATTGCCAAACATGTAATTAACACCTCACACATGACTCATCGTGATTTTTTCAAGATCATCATTCGCATGATCGCCCTTTTTGTTTTCTTAAGTTCATTTCTCACTGGTGTATCTTATAACGTTGTCGCTTTTGCGGAATACGTAGACACTACCGGTATCCTTATTACGGCAAGTGTTGTTTTGGTTCTTCTAGGCGTTTTAATCATGATCCTGAGAAATCCAGATCCAATCATCGACTTTTTCAAATTAGATCAAGGGTACTCCAATGAAAGAGTCAAATTAAGCCTTGAAGATAGCACTGCTCTCATTAAACTAGGAATCACAGCAATTGGAATGTATTTCATAGTTATCAATATTTCAAACGTGCTTTTTAGTGTAATCGATTTCTTTGTGATCAAGAGCTCTTTTGGGCAAATCGAAGGCATGGAATACAGCTATTTTGGATTGAACATTATTGAGATTGTTATTGGCGCAAGTTTCATCGCATTGCGCGATAAAATCGCAGGACTTTTTGAAAGCAAGAGTGAGCCAGAAGAATTGTAATTTTATTCGATTCGTTCGTCCATAGACCCCGAGTACCATTAACATTAAAATGAAAGGACAATAATTATGAGTACTTCAAATATCATTTCCGTACAACCTTTAGGCTTTCCATGGCAAACTCAAGACCCTTTTTTATTCTGTGCTCATCATGCAGATCATTACCCCAAAGGCAATGACAAGATGGGTCCGGCCGTGTCTTTAGCTGGAAGAAACCTAGGACAAGATTTTACAATTAAAGATGGTTTCCGTATGTATCATGGTAAAGAGGTTCCCGGTTTCCCTTCACACCCGCACAGGGGATTCGAAACAGTGACCATTGCCACTACAGGGTTGGTAGATCATTCAGATTCTCTAGGCGGAGCAGGCCGTTTTGGTGATGGTGACGTACAATGGATGACTGCTGGAAAAGGTGTCCAACATTCAGAGATGTTTCCTTTAAGAGATACTGAAAACGACAATCCTTTTGAGTTGTTCCAAATTTGGTTAAACCTGCCGCGATCCAAAAAAATGGTTGAACCTCATTACAAAATGCTTTGGCATGAAGATGTTCCCATGGTCGTTGAAAAAAACAACGGAAAAACTTCGAAGATCAGAGTGGTGGCTGGAAATTTCAAAGACACAAAAGCGCTGGCTCCAGCTCCAGATTCGTGGGCTTCTGATGATAAAAACCATGTGTCTATTTGGACTTTGGAATTAGAAGCAGGTGCAGAAGTTGTGCTTCCTCCAGCTTCAGCAGAGGCAAATCGCACCCTTTATTTTTATGAAGGTGACGAAATAGAAATTGCGGGAAGCAAGATTGGCCATTACCATTCCGTTCAAGTAAACCCAAATGCAGAGTTGACACTCAAAGCCGGAAGCACCTCTTGTTATTTACTGATGCTTCAGGGCAAACCTTTAAAAGAGCCCGTGGCACAATACGGCCCTTTTGTGATGAATACACAGCAAGAAATTCAACAGGCCATGATGGATTACCAACGCACCCAGTTTGGAGGTTGGCCTTGGCCTCGCCATGATAATGTTCATCCTCGAGAAAAAGGAAGGTTTGCATTTCAAAATGGAAAAGAAGAAGTCAGAGGCTAATGTCTGATATTGAATCACGAGAAGATGTTAAG
>JAOARK010000082.1 GCA_025210575.1 Schleiferiaceae bacterium | reverse complement strand
CCAACCAACCCGCGCGTGGAAGTCCCAAACATGGATGATTTAAAAGAAGTGTTGGAACGTGAGCGTAAAACACTATCTGGTGAAACTGCTGTTGCACCAGTATTTATCTTAGATCAGACTTTTTGCCCAAACACTTCCTTCTTAAGAGAAGAAGATCACTTAGCATCCGTTCAAACTATTGCTTATGTGAGTGGATCCAAATTCCCGAGTGGAGGAAAATGTACGGCAGGGTATTGCGTTGCCAACCAAAAAGCTGCGGGTTTAATGTCAAATATTGATTTGCATTTATCGCTTTGCGACAATGAAGCAACGCCAACACAATACGCGTTTTTAGCAGAGCAAATGCCATCTATGTTACAGCGCATTCAAGATGCGTATACCAACACAAGAGCGTTTGTCAACTACATTCAAGAAGTAATGCCAGAAGCGAAAATTAACTTTGTTTCTGAAGAGTTGGCCGCCCAAGGGTTTACCCCTTCTGTTTTTTCTCTAGATCTCCCAACCAAAGGAAATACAGATGAAGAACGCGAATTGTATAAGCGCAAATTGAACTTGGATTTAATCAACTCGATGATTACCGAAATTCCAAATGAGAGCAAATACTGCGTGAGTTACGGTCAGCTAAAAGGTTGCTACTGGACGATACCAGCGACCTCAACACAAGGAACGACCAAAGAAGGTGATAAAGATTACATCGCTCGTGTTGCGGTTTCTCCCAATTTAGATTTAGAAAAACACAAAGCTGTATTCTTAGATTTCGCTAATCGAATTAAGTAGTTTATTGCACGAGCCGCAAGGCTTTGTTAAGTTCATTTTTGGCTTAACCCAAAAAAGAAGAATGCATCTTAATTCCTATCAAGCCGAGAGGCTTTTTTCGCTCGAGCCGCTGGGCATTTATGTTCGTTTTTGGCTTGACCCAAAAAGAACCAAAAAGGTCAAGGCTTACAAATAAAATCTAACCTGTTCTTTATAAAACCTAACCTCGGTTGAATGATCTCCGAATCAAGTTCGGAGCTTTCCAATCTCGCTAAGGTTTCATTTTGATCAGAACAGATTTTCTTTGAAGGCCGAATGCATCGCGAAAGCAATTCGAAATGCACGAGCATTTTCCAAGAACAAATTGCGTTCAAGCGAAATTGCTGGAAGCATGAAGCGCTGATAAGACAAAGGTCGCGGAGCGATGTTCCTTAAAATGCTCTAGATTTTTGCAAACTTTTCATCAATGGAAAAGTTTGAGCTCGTCTCGCTTGAAGACAAACAAAATCATTTCTATAATTAAGCTTAAAATACTTTTGCTTTTGCTAATGAGGAAGCGAAAACGATTGTTTACTTTTTTGGCTCGTGAAAAAAGTAAAAGCCCGCACGGCTTGAGTGCAAATCGAATACCATCCATAATTTTGGACCAGAAGACTTGCATAACTTATGCTAGTTTACATTAGACTGATACTAAAACGAAAGGGTAAAAAGCATTTCTTAACCTACATTAATTTTCTTCCTAAATGCTAAAACTACTTTTGAATTTTAAAGATGAAACCTTGTGAAACGCACGGAATTTTTACATTCACTTATTGCATTAGGGATTATGGGAAGCACATCAAAGCTACGCGCGCTATCAAATAGCTTAAAAGAAAATGGGCAGTTAATGCCTGCATTATTTATCGGGCATGGCAGTCCGCAAAATGCGCTAGAGCAAAATGAGTTTACACAAGTTTGGCAACAGCTAGGCAAAGACACCCCTCAGCCCAAAGCGGTACTTTGTATATCTGCACATTGGCTCACGAAAGGAACTCATGTTACCGCAATGAACAACCCTAAAACAATCCATGACTTTGGAGGGTTTAGCGATGAACTCAACCAAGTAAAATACCCTGCACCCGGAGACCCAGAATTAGCGAAAACAACAAAAGGATTGATCACCTCTACAGAGGTAGGTTTGGATCACGACTGGGGATTAGATCACGGCACCTGGAGCATTGTAAAACAAATGTATCCCAACGCAAATATTCCCGTTCTACAATTGAGTATCGACTATCACAAAAGTCCAAAATACCATTACGACCTGAGCATGCAACTTTACAACTTACGTAAGAAAGGGGTGCTTATAATTGGTAGTGGTAACCTAGTACACAACCTGAGAAAGGTAGATGTAAGACCAGGTTTTGGTCCCGATAAAAACGGCATCTACCCTACCAATGCATTTGATTGGGCCTTAGAGTTTAATGACACCATGAAAGCACATTTGAAAAGCGGCAATTTTCAGGGGTTAATAGATTATGAAAAAATGGGGAAAACTGCCAAGCTTGCGCACCCTACCCCAGATCATTATTACCCATTGCTTTATACCCTAGGTGTGGTTTCGCCAAAAGAGCAAATAACCTTTTTTAACGATAAAGTTTTTGCAGGAAGTTTAAGTATGACTTCAGTGAAGTTTGGGTAAATCGACATTAAATTGAAAAAATAATTCACAAAAAAAACAGTCTACCCATTGCAGGATAGACTGTTCTCTTGATAGTTATACTACTTCTACTCTGTTACAATAAAAAACTTAAACAGGAGCTTTTGAATAAGCGGAACAGCGATTACTGCCACAGGTAAGCCAATCAACATTCCTACAGCTGCACTCTTCATCCAGATAAAGAAAAAACCTGGCACGATTCCGACATTCATCAAGAGCATGAAAAACGACATGAATAACGACATAACTATGCTGATGGCTACACTAAAAATTAGCCCGAATACTTTCTTATTAACTTTCATGATTATTGAATTAAAAAATTGATAAATCCACCTACGTTGGTATAGGTTGTTGCTTCTGGTCCGGCATATTGAACATTAAATGCTGGACCCACTCTAAGATTTTTGTATTGCACACCAGCCCTCCAGAAATGATAACTGTAAACATGTGCGCTATTAAATGTGGATAGTGCTTGCAACCTGAAATATGGTTGAATGGTTTTTTCATTCTTTGGACTCCACTCGAACATCAAGAAAACCTCTCCTACGCCATCTTTATGCAACTCAAAACTCGGCTGTACAATAAGCCCAATATTTCTGGTAAAGTGCGAGAATGTTGCCGCAACCAACGGTCTAAAACCTTGAGACAAGAAATTTGCACCTGCACCAATGTTTATCCTACGATTGATGTTATACGCCAATATGTTTTTGATCAAGAAATTGTCTGGTGCATATTCGCTATAAACATCTTCGAAAGTAGAAAGGTGAAAAAAGTTGAACTGTTGTTTCTCTCCAAAGTTTCTACTTAAAATCATTTGAAACATTGCTGAATTATCTCCAGCCATCGCCTCAATGGGTATCGGTGGATGGAATACTGGCCCGTGGCCATGTTCTGCTTGTTGACCAAACATTTTGCTCCCTATGATTATCAGCGTAAGCAAAGTATAAATATGTGATTTCATCTTTTGTGTTTTAAAAAATTACACTGCAAACATCCGATGAAATCAACCTTGATTTTATATTACATTTTAGGTATTAAGTGTTATTTTCTATGTAATTTTACTTTTAGAAAATATGAAAGAAATAACCCCCAAATCAGTAAAAGATGTCTCTGAGATGCTGGAATCTCTGCATCTAAAGAAGTACCAGCGGCATGAACATTTCCACATTCTGAAATTTCAGGACCACTACCACGAAATGGCTTTAAAGGCACATTTGAAATCTGAAGGATATTTTGAAATGACCTTTGCCAGAAATCACAATACTAAAATTGAAGTAGACCAGAAAGTTGTTAAAGAAGCTACGAGCAGCCTGTTCTTTTTATCTCCAGGACAAACAATAAAGATTGAAGCCCAAGACCTTGCCGAAGACAGTTTAGGTTTTATGGTTTTGTTTTCCGTAGACTTCCTTAATTTCTCTTCAAGTGAATTTGCCGTAATTCAGCAATTCCCTTATTTCAATATTCACTTATCTCCGAGTTACGAATTGTCTCCCGAGCAAGATTTACTTTTTGCATCGTATTTAGAAAGGCTAAACGAAGAGTTCAAAAAACTAGACAACAACAATCTAGAGATTGTCCGTTCGCTATTAACTATTTGCCTATTCGAGGCTAAAAGACTTTTGGATTTAAATCAAGTAAAAAGAACCATTACTTCACGAGCAGAAGAGGTTACTTATCAATTTGAAAACCTACTTAAAAACACTGCGCACAAAAAACAAAAGCTGGGTTATTACTCATCGCAGCTGCACATTAGCGATGTTTACTTATCTGAATGCGTTAAAAAAACCACCGGTAAGCCAGCCAAAAAATTGATTACCGCATACATGTTATTTGAAGCAAAAGATCTTTTAAGATCTAGTGATACTACTATAGAAAATATCGCGCTTCAAATGGGATTTTCAGATACACCAAACTTTATAAGCTTTTTTAAAAAGAATGCAGGCTTGACGCCTAATCAGTTTAGAAAAAGCTAATTAAACTTGACAACAATGGAAGAAAAACCAAGACTTACACGACTTACCGCCATATTAACTCAACTTCAAGCTAATTCAATGGTCACGGCTACACAATTAGCTAAGCGCCATGATGTGAGTGTTCGTACTATTTACAGAGATATCCGGACACTTGAACAGTCAGGAATTCCGATTGTAACAGAAGAAGGGAAAGGGTATTCTATTATGGAAGGTTACCACCTCCCGCCTGTTCTATTTACAGAAGATGAAGCTAATGCCTTAATCACAGCCGAACAATTACTTCTAACCAACACAGATGAGTCTCTTGTAAAGAATGCTTCTAGTGCTATTGAAAAGATCAAAGCCATTTTACGCTTTTCCCAAAAAGGAAATGCCGATTTACTTTCAGAACGTATATTCTTCAACAGGGAAAACGGAGAAGAAAAGACCAGTAATAATTTGATGGAGATCCAATCGGCTATCATCAACTACAAGGTTTTGAAAATTGAATACCAAGCAGCTAACGGAGAACAAACAACTAGAACAATTGAGCCTTTTGCCATCTATAGCATTCACGGCAATTTTCTTCTCATAGCCTTTTGCCAACTTAGAAAAGACTTCCGTAATTTTAGAATAGACAACATTACAAGCTTGATTACACAACACGAAACCTTTACTCCTCATGAGCTCACCATGAGAGAATACTTTGAAAAATATATTTTGACTCATGAAAATAATCTCTAATAAATTTCATCTCATAGATAAAAAGTTGAAATAATCGTAGGATTTGAGACCAAAAGAAATTTGAACCCGGATAATCCTTGTGGTTTTGAGGATTTGAAATTTCTGATAACGAAAAAGACACGATTAATTTTAGCTTTTATAAACCCCTGACACAACGCTGTCACAACCCCCATTTACGTTTGTACCAGAATTCAATTAAAAACAAACAAAATGGAAATCGCACAAATTATTATTCTCTCTCTATCGGCTTTGCTTTTAACTTTCGTTGGAATAGGTCGTTTAAGCAATCCTGTAAAAACTTATGCTAAAAGTTCTGGAATCAACCTCCCAAAGGACAAAGATCTAATGAATGAAATGCGTGGAATAGCCGCAGTCATGCTAACCGCTGGATTAATGATAACTCTGGGCATTTTTATCTCAGAATTCAGATTAACATCTATTGTAATAGGCATATTGATTTTTCTTGGCTTTGCTATTGGCAGAATTATCAGCAGCAGTGCAGATGGAAAACCGAATAAAATGATTGCTCAAGGTTTGATTTTTGAACTTGTTTTGGGTTCTGCAAATTTGGTCGCTTTTCTTTTAGTTTTCTAAATGAAATAACAGCCCTAAATATTTAGGGCTGTCATTCCTTTTTCACATAGGTAACCCCATTAAACTCAAAAATACATTTACAGTCAATTGGGTTATCGTATCTACTCATTGCGCCATCTTCGAGCGTTTTACAATTACATTCGGGAGTCAAATCATCAGTTTGGTAAAAGACTTCTATCGTTTTTAAATCCTCACTTACCCATATTGTTTCACCCCAGTCTCTACTTTCTGTATGATACTCAAACTCCAAATAGAATTGATTATTCCGATAGGAAAGCAATTGGATGTATTTGCTAAAACAATAGGAACAACCACGCACATTTCCTTCAATCAAGTACTTCGTACCTGCTAAAGTTTCTAATTGATAGATTGAAGTATAGCCATCTGAATAAAACCCGGTAACACCTTCACTCAACTCTGGTCCTTCATTGTTGTCGTCTAGCAGATTTATAAAGCTTCCATCACCAGGGCGATATTGAATAAAAGCTCTTTTTCCTCGATAGGTTCCACCATGATTTTCATAATAATTCAACATCTGAAGTTTACCATCTTTAGATATAGCGATTTCTTCATCCAGTCCCAGCTCATCAAAATCGTAGTTCATAATATCAGGATGATTGAATAATTGAAGCAAAAGCTCCTCCGCATAATATCTGTAATATTCAATCAAGTCATAGTCATAAACGGAATCATTCTCAATTCCAAATGGGAAGCTAGTGATGCTATCTAAGGGAATATTAATGGAGTCGACTGGATATTTCGCCCCTGACATCACATAAGTATTCAACCCTTTTAACATCTCCTGACTTTGTAACAATAAATCTTGAAAACCGGTGTTTTGAGACTTCCCTAAATATGTTCCAATAATGAATACAAATACTAACAGTAGGCGCATATATACAAATTTGGAATAGAGGTGCAATTATCGAACCAAAAGACAAAAAATGCGATACTGTAAAAAGTGGAAATTTGAATTCTTCTCGTTCCTCAAATTCTACGATTTACCACTGCTATTTACAGATTTATATCAAATTACATTAATAACCCCTTACCTTATTTTTTGTAGGTTTTTTCTTGAGTTTTCTAGAGAAGACACCAGAACATCAAGTGAGTATTTTTACTAGTATAAATTATTGATATTTTTTTTAGATTATTTACTAATCTTTTTATCAGTATTAAACAATCATTTCGATAAGTATTTTCCTACGTTTTTCAACTTTGTATACTTATATAACTGATAAACAACGTATTGCAACTAATTTTAATTTACCATATTTCGGGCACTAAACAACCAAAACTGGAAAGATATTCGACCGATAAAATTACATTATTGTAAACATTTATTTGTTCTATTCCTTAAGATCATTCAGGTGCTTTCACTACGTAAAGTGTTGGCCAAATTTCCCATTCAGTTCCAAAAGCTATCCATCAAAAAAAACAGTCAAGTCCAAGTGAACTTGATACTAACGAATTCACTTATTGTTCAACTTAAAGAAAAAACCAAAATGCCTGCTTTAACCTTTTAAAGCAAACTTGATTTAAAAACAATTACTCAAATTTTAATTTCCATGAAAAAGACGATCACCCAAAGTTCTAGACATGTTCTACTTGGGTTCCTAACCACAGTCCTCTTCTTTTTGGCGTCCGTCCAAAAAGTTTATGCGCAACCAGGAAATCCAGGAAACCCATGCAGCGCCACAACAATTGGCGTAATTGATGACGTAACCTTAGTTAACAACGGTAGCGATGTCACAGTAAATTTATCAACCTTACCTACAGGTAAAGCTCCTTTTACCTATTACTTCGATCTTGCCGGTTCTAACTTAGGTCAAGTTGTTGCTGGGAACATTAACACTCCTAGTGCCAACATTACTGAAGTAACTGGTGTAAATCCAAACAACTCAAGTACATGGCCCGTATTTAAGGTGGGCAATATTTCACCAGGCGTTTCTGCTCCTGCACATACGTTTTACGATGTGACGCTAAAAGACGCTGATGGGTGTATTTCTGATGTATACAGAATGAGACTGGATTTTGTTCCAGCAGATGCTGATAACGATGGAGTATTAGATAACAACGATAACTGTCCGAATGTTCCAAATCCCAATCAAGCTGATGCCGATGGAGATGGAATTGGTGACCTTTGTGATGTGTGTCCAAACGACCCTACTAACCTAGATTCTGACGGTGACGGTGTTTGTGATGCACAAGACATTTGCCCGGGCTCTGATGACAATAAAGATGCGGATGGTGATGGTGTTCCTGATGGATGTGATGTTTGTCCAAATGGAGACGACAACATTGATACTGATGGTGATGGTGTAGCAGATGCATGTGATGTTTGTGCAGGTCATGATGACAACATTGATACTGACGGTGACGGAATTGCTGATGGTTGCGATACTTGTCCTTTAGATCCAAATAACGATGCTGATGGTGACGGTATTTGTGGAGATGTAGATAACTGCCCAAGTATCTCTAACGGCCTTCAGGCTGATGCCGATGGTGATGGAATTGGAGATCTTTGTGACGTTTGTCCAAATGACCCAACAAACCAAGACTCAGATGGGGATGGTGTTTGTGATGCCGTTGATATTTGCCCAGGTTCTGATGACAATTTAGACGCTGACGGTGACGGCATCCCTGACGGATGTGATGTTTGCCCGAATGGCGATGATAACGTAGACACGGATGGCGATGGTGTTGCGGATGCATGTGATGTATGTGCTGGCCATGACGACAATGTAGATACAGATGGTGATGGTATTGCAGACGGTTGTGATGCTTGTCCGCTAGATCCAAATAACGATGCTGATGGTGACGGTATTTGTGGCGATGTAGATAACTGCCCAAGTATTTCAAATGGTCTTCAAGCAGATGCTGATGGTGACGGTATAGGAGACCTTTGTGACGTTTGTCCAAATGATCCAAATAACCAAGATGCTGATGGTGATGGCGTATGCGATGCCATAGATGCTTGCCCAGGCTTTGATGACAACCTTGATTCTGATGGTGATGGCATAGCAGATGGTTGCGATTCTTGTCCAAACGATGCAAACAATGACGCGGATAGTGATGGTGTTTGTGGTGATGTAGACAATTGCCCAAGCATGGCTAACGGAAACCAAAACGATGCGGATGGCGATGGTATAGGTGACGCTTGTGACATTTGCCCTAACGATCCGTCTAACTTAGATTCTGATGGTGACGGTATTTGTGACGCATTTGATGTATGTCCTAATGGAGATGATAATGTAGATACAGATGGCGATGGCGTTGCTGATGCTTGTGATGTATGTGCAGGTCATGATGACAATATTGACACAGATGGAGACGGAATAGCTGACGGTTGTGATACTTGTCCGCTTGACGCAAACAACGATGCTGATGGTGACGGAGTTTGTGGTGACGTTGACAACTGCCCAAGTGTTTCTAACGGAAACCAGAACGATGCTGATGGAGACGGTTTAGGTGACGCTTGTGATGTATGTCCTAATGATCCAGACAACGATATCGATGGCGATGGAATTTGTGGAGATGTAGACAATTGTCCACTAATTGCCAACCCTGATCAAGCTGATTATGACAACGATGGAATTGGAGATGTTTGTGAAGACTGTACAGGTACTTCTGGAGTTGCACTAAACGCTTCTCTATCTTCAACACCAGAATCTTGTTCTTCATCTGCTGATGGCTCCGCAACAGTTTCAATTTCTGGTGGAACAGCTCCATATAGCATTTTATGGTCTGATGGCCAAACAACAGCTACTGCTGCTAACTTAGCTTCTGGTGCCATTTCAGTAACAGTAATAGATGCAAATGGATGTAGCGTATCAAGCTCAGGTACAATTAACACTACTCCAGACGTAACTCCTCCTACAATTTCTTGTCCTGCAGACATTACAGGATTAATTGCAGCTAATGCCTCTGGTGTTGCCGTAAATTATACCACTCCTGTAGGAACAGACAATTGCTCGGGAGTAACTACAACACTTGTTTCAGGACTAGCTGACGGTGCTGTATTCCCAGTAGGTACTACTCAAGTTACTTACGAAGCAACAGATGCGGCAGGTAACTCCACTCAATGTTCATTCAATGTAACGGTAGTAGGCGTTGCTCCTCAGATTGTTTGCCCAGCAAACATCTCAGTGAATACAGATGCAGGTGCATGTGGTACAAATGTGAGTTTCACTGCAACTGAAACGGTTGGAATTCCAGCTTCAACTATTAGTTATTCTGTTGCTCCTGGTAGTTTCTTTAATACTGGAACTGTAACAGTAACGGCTACAGCTACAAATAGCATAGGAACGAGTTCTTGTACATTTGATGTAACAGTAGTTGACAATGAAGCTCCTACCGTTGTTACTCAAAATGCAACTATATACTTAGATGCAAGCGGACAAGCTTCAATTGCTGCTTCTCAAATCAACAATGGTTCTTCTGACAATTGTGCATTAGGGACAATGTTATTAGATCAAACCACTTTTGACTGTTCACATTTAGGTGCAAACACAGTTACCTTAACGGTAAATGATCTAAATGGAAATTCAGCAACAGGTACGGCCGTTGTTAATGTAATTGACAACACTAACCCTACCATTGTTGCCCCAGCAGACATTGTTGTTTGCGCGAATGATGTAGTGAACTATGTTGCTCCTGTTGGAACAGATAACTGTAGCGCAACAACAGCACAAACAGATGGCACTGGATTCTCTTCAGGTGACATTTTCCCTGTAGGTGTAACAACTTTAGAATACACTGCTACTGATGCTTCAGGTAACCAAAGCGTTGCAACCTTTACGGTAACGGTAAACAACCCTCCATCTGTAAGTATAGCTCAATCTTCTACTGCTCAAGCATGTCAAGGTGGGGCGGTATTGCTGCAGGCCAATGCTCCTTCAGCTGTAGCTTATTCTTGGTCTAATGGTGGAACTATGGATACAACTTTTGTGTATAGTTCTGGTAACTATTCTGTAACCGTTACAGATGCTGCAGGTTGTCAAAACACCGCAACAATCGCTGTAACTGTTAGCCCACAAAGCGCGCTATCAACTTACACCATTATCGCGCAAAGCGAGGTACTTCTTAAAGGTACAAACACTGTGTTGAATGGTGGTATAGGTGCTCTAGGCGGAAAAAGAAAAGTGAAGCTTGAAGGAAATGTTGACGTGACTGCACCTACAACATTTGTGATGGCAAAGAAGATTGAAACAAAATCTGGAGCTCAGGTAACGAACAAGATAAAAGGAACTCCAAGTGTTACTTTACCAAACTTCTTGTACGCTACTGCCAGCAACAATTCTGTTGTAGTTCCTTCAGGAACGACCATGACGCTTACTGGAAGTGCTTATAAAGTTGTTGATGTTAAACAAGGCGCAACAGTAATCTTTACAAGCAACGACATTTCATTCTACGAATTGCATTGCGATGATAATGTTACTGTTAAGTTCTCAGGATGTACTTATTTAAGAATCTATGATCGTTTCCATGCGCATAAGAACAACAGCTTTAACCCGGATAATTATCAGGTAACCATGTATGTTGAAAATGACCATGCTGAAATTAAAGAAGGAACGGTATTCAATGGAAGCATCTACAACCTGAACAAGGAGGTGAAAGCTAAAGGCTCAAGTTCAAATACTACCTATATGAATGGTTTATTCATTGGCTATAAAGTTAAGGGTGAGTACGGTGTAGTTTGGGATTGGAATACGAACTGTGATGTTACATGTACTACTCCTCCGGTGAGTAAGATCGAAGATCGCTACCAAGATAATGTAGAGTACTTAACATTTGAAGTTACGGCTTACCCAAGCCCATACAGCGAAAACTTCACTTTAGATTTAGATAGTGATTTTGACACTCCTATGGATATTGTTGTTCTTGACTTGAATGGTAAAATCCTAGAGGTATATGAAGATGTAGATCCATTCGACATCCCACAGATGGGTGAGAATCTTGCCGCAGGCATTTACATTGTAAATGTTACACAAGAAGGAATGACGAAATCTATCAAAGTGAATAAGATTAATTAATCAAAATTTTGAAAAAAGCTCCGCTGATAACAGCTATTGATCCGATAAAATAGAAATAGTAGAGCTACCCTTTCAGGCTGTCCACTAAAATGGACAGCCTTTTTTTATTTAATCTAATGATTGACGATCTTATTTTATACCATTGCCTACCAATTGATCACTAAATGAAAAGGCTATTCTTCTTTTTTATTTTCATTCCTGTATTTCTATCTGCGCAGAATAGCAACCTGCAATGGGTACATTCTTTGGGAAGAACTTCTAATGACGGAGGTTTATCAATTGTCTCTGATGAATTTGGCAACACTTACACCCTGGGGTTCTTTCACGACTCCATAGATGTTGATCCTGATCCAAATACAAAGCACATTCTTAAATCTATGGGAGACATTGATCTATTTGTGTTAAAACTAGATGCCAATGGAGACTTTGTGTGGGCAACGCGCTTTGGCGGAACCGATGAAGATTATGGTGATGAATTGGTTCTGATAGATGACAAAATCTTCGTGAGCGGAAGGTTTGAATTATCATTTAATGTGAAGGTAAATTTCACTTCGCAAACTTACCAAAGCAAAGGTTACAAAGACGTTTTCTTGATGTGCATGAACACCTCTGGAAATGTTTTATGGAATAGGACTTTTGGTGGTCCAGCTTCAGATTATGCAAGGGGTCTTACAGCCGACTCTTTAAAGAATGTATATCTAACGGGCAGTTACCGGT
>JAOARK010000081.1 GCA_025210575.1 Schleiferiaceae bacterium | reverse complement strand
CATAGCATCCCAATAGCTTCCTTGACCGTTGAAGTTGCCGTTTTCCATTTCACCTTCATAGCGCATTATTTCTTCATCTTCATGTGAAACAGTTAAAATACCTTCTCCATTTGGAAGTTCATCTAAGCAGTCGCCTGTCCAGCTCATTTCACATTCATCACATGTCCATGGTAAAGTGTATTGGCAACCTGTTTTGGAGTCTGTCAATTTAGATTGCCCAAAACCCAAAGCAACCGTAATGATCATGAGGAAAGTAAAGCAATGCTTCATCAGATTATTTTTTGTTGGTTAAATAGAATGCAACGAATCTAAACTGACAATGTGAATAAGAAGAAGAAGGAAAGGTTAAAAAGGGTTAAAGAGTGTTAGGGTTACTGAGTATGCAGTAGATTCCCTAGAAAATAGGCAGGTCTTTTAGATTAAAAAAAGCCTCAAACATTTTTTGAGGCTTTCTGAAAAGATTAAGGTTCAATGATCAGTATTTAGCCGGACATGTCAAATTCTTTACGCTGCCGCGCAAATAACCATGTTCAATTTAGAGAAAACTCTGGCCCTAAGTTCGGATAAAGCATTGAAGTCTTCAGATGAGGTCAGCTTGTGAATTGCCTCTTCGTTATCGAAGGATGCAATAGAAATAAGTTCTGGACTGTCTTCCCCTTGCACATTGGCAACTGCTTTGTATTTAGCCGTTGGAACAGCACCATATTTTGCAAATAGAGGTCCGATCTGTTGCAAGTAACTCGGAAGCTCTTGCATATTTTCTTTGTTAATGACTGCGTTTACTACTAGAATGGCTTTATTCGATTCCATAATATTTGTTTTTAAAATTTATTCAAAGATGAGTTTACTGCTTGGGCTCTATTGTGAATTTTGGTTCAATGACTGCTCATTTTGGCTCAATCAATTCAAGAATTGATGGATAGCTCTGTTTGCATTGTCTTGATACATAGGGTTGCTTAAATCTGACCAGATGGTGGATTGATCAACCACTGGCCCTACAAGTACACTTTCTTTACTGGCATAGAACTTTCCACTTTCAAGAGAGTTGTCGTTAATGCCGTTTACAAAACGAGCTGCTCCTTTTTGAAGACTATGAGACAATCCCATTAAAGGCATAAATATGGGCATGCCAATGTATTTAAACATGATCTTCTGAAGGAAAGGCAAATCGTCAAAACCTTGTGTGCCGCGCGTTCCGCCAGGACTCATGGTAATAAACTTAAGGTCTGGATGTTTTCTAGCCATGCTCGACATCCAAAGCGTTCCACCATATTTCACTGCACCATACACCTGCATTGGGTCAAAGTCAGCTCCGAAGAAAGAACCATCGAAAACCGTTGCAAACTCATCTTCCGAAGAGTTTTTTAAATCCGGACGCTTCATGCCCATTTTTTTAATTCCTCGGGCGGCTTCAGAACTCGCGAAAAGAGCTACATTATTTAATTTGCCTTGTGCAATTAGTTCGTCTACTAAAGCTACATGGCCTAAGAGATTTGTGGCCGTAATGTTGGTTACGCCTTCTTTTGTTTTTTGTTCGGGGTTTCTTCCTCCTGTGCCCCCAGCATTCATTATTAAAGCATCTACGGGTTCTTTTAATTTGGCTACAGCCGATTTGGCCGACTCTGGTTTCGAGACATCTAAAATGAGAATCTCGAAAATTTCACGTCCTGTACTTTGTTCTAGCTCCGCTTTAGCGAGCTTGGCTTTTTCAAGATTTCTGCAAGCCAAATAGATTTTCTCTGTTTCCTTTTTTAATGCCAATTGTCTAGCGGTCTCTTTTCCGATACCTGCGTTGGCGCCTGTGATCATTACGATTTTATTCATGACTAGTATGCTTTAGATGTTAATGTGTTGTTTTTAAAAATGAAGAATAGAATGGCTCCGATAATTCCCAATACCATTTCTAATCCGGTAGCTTTTACGATGCCCTCGTAGGGCATTCCGTCATTTATGATGCTCACAATCCGGCCTAAGCCGAGAGAGATAAATAACAGTGTAGATGCGATGCTTGCTGTATAACGCAGCTTTGGGCTGTAGGCTCCCGAAAGGGTAAGCAGAGCAATGGTGAGGATTAAACTTCCTGTGGCTCTAACATCGTTTAGCAGGTTGGTGTTACCCGCAAGGTCAATTCCAGAACTAGCTTTTATGGTTACCGGATCTATGAGCGTTGCTCCTCCAATTATGGTAAGTAATAATCCAGAAACGATTAAATAAATCTTAAGTGCAATTGATTTCTTCACGACTTTATTCTTTTTAAAATTTCATAGAACAAATGTCGAAAAGGGGAAGGGCTAAGGTTTTACAAGAAAGTTCAGAGACTTCTCATTTTAGCTCAAACGGTAAGCGGTAGGCGATTTTTGATATTGGGCACTAAAGTTTCTATTGAAGGTAGCCACCGAGTCGAAGCCAACATCGTAGGCAATGTCAGAAATGCGGATGTCCTCACTTTTAAGCAGTTCAGCCGCGCGTTCCACTTTTTTGCGGGTTATGTATTTCTTGGGACTTTCGTTAAACACCTCGTTAAACTTTCGTTTGAATGAAGACAAGCTTAAATGGCTGAGTTGCGCCAGTTCCTCTAAAGAGAGATTAGCATATAAGTTTTGTTGGATAACTGATTTGAATGGAGCTTCGTTGGGTTTAAATAATGCTGCTAGAAAATCTAGTTGAGAAGGGGCATTCTGCGATTTAGTCATCAGTAAGACAAACTCTTTCAACTTAGTCTTAATCATTTGGTCGTCTACCAATTCTGGATTGTCGAGAAGAATGTCAATACTTTGTCTGTAATTGTCTAAGAGTCGATCTACTTCAATCTGCTTAACATTAAAATTTACTTTGTGATTTGACGTGGTAATGTCAAACTCAAAGATCTCTTCCACTAACGATGGGTATAGAAAAATGCCTACCGACTCAATTCCTTCTTTACACTCCTCATCGTTTTGTGAAGGTTCGAAAAAGTAATTGAGGCATTTGGCCAACATGGCCTGATTGCGGTTCAATTGCAAATAATCTTCGGGCGTGCGCACGTTTACTTTCCCTTGGTTTACAAACATGAAACAAGCCTCGTCTTCTGCGTACTCTTTCAGCTTCCTGTTAAAGGACGGCATAGAAAGCCGAATGAAGACGACACGATCTTTATAGGTGATGACTTGCTCTTGAAATTCCATAGGAGATTTACCTTAAACGAAAGTAGAATGTAATAATGAGAGGAACAATACTGAAATTATGATTCACCGTTAATAAAACCTTGAATTTCATTGGCTGTTAGTCTTGCCGTTTTGCCCACCCCATAAATCGTGGCTGATGCAAACCCCGTCCAATTGCCGTAACCTACCAGCCATAAACCATTCATGTTTATTACTCTCGTGCCTTTAGTGGCAAGCCTTCCGTTATTTTCAAGATGGAGGTTTTCTAGATGCGATAGATTAGCTTTAAATCCGGTGCACCAAAGAACGGCATCAAATTCTTCTTGGGTTCCGTCTTCCCAGTTTACGCCATTTTTAAAGAAAGATGAAAAGGGGCTTCTCGCATGAAAAATGTCGCGTTTCAATCCATCTCGCACAGGTGCGACTTGCACAATTTGTGCTAAAGAAGCTTTTCGTTTTTCAGGAGAAGTTCTGTTGAAATAGACATCGTTCGCTTGATTGAATAAATAGCGACCATCGATGTCTTCTGGAAGAAAATCGGGTTCTTCTAATGTTACCCATTGTGTATGTGCGATAAGCGAAAGTTCGGCTAAGATCTGTGCTCCAGAATTTCCTCCCCCAACCACAAGTACCTTTTGATTTTCGAAATCCTTTGGGCTTTGATAATCTACAGAGTGAACCTGCTTGCCATTGAATATTTCAGACTGAGGATAGTTCGGGATAAAAGGATTTTTAGCAGTTCCCGTGGCACTCACAATAGTTTTGGTAATAAAGGTTTCATTGTTGGTTGTTATTTTGAATGTCGGACCTTCTTTTTCAATCCTTAATACCTGGGAATTTCTTTTTACAGGAAAGTCATAGCGTTTTTCGTAGGCTTCTAGATAAGCGATAAACTCACTTTTGGTGGGATACTCTTCTTCTGATTTTGGCATGGCCCAACCGTGAAGAGAACTGTATTCAGTAGGCGAAAACAATCGTAAACTGTCCCAAGTATGTAACCAGGCACCACCTGGCTTTTCGTTTTCATCCAGGACTAAAAAGTCGAGTTTTTTCCTTCTGAGATAAAAGGCAGTTGACAGTCCTGCTTGACCACCTCCAATAACAATAGTATCGTAGATCTTCATCTTACTGGTTAATCAATTAAAGACACTCCATTGCTATCAGTAGTCAACACTTCGCTCATGTAATCGAAAAATGGTCCAGTTGCTTTAAAGTATTTAAGCAATTCATTTGAGAAACCTGGAGTTACCACTTCTTTGTCTGTAAAGTTCTTTGTGATGATGAACGACTTGTAGCGAAGCAAATCGATGTCTGGGTGGTCTTTAGCAAATCCTCTAGGATTAGATTTTAATTGCTCACCTTGCAACTCACCAAAATGTTCTTTAAAACTTTTTGAGTTGATGATTTTTCGAAATGGTGCAGCATCGTAAGCTATTTCGTCTCTTATTCGTTTAAGGTCTGTGGCTTCTGGTTGCCAAAAACCACCGGCCATAAACGAGTTACCACCCGGTTGCAAATGAAAATAGTAACCTCCTCTCAATGCCTTAGTGGCTCTGGTAAAACTTCCCGCGAAGTTCCTCTTATACGGATCCTTATTTTTTGAGAATCGAACATCGCGATAAATACGAAAGAGTTTCATCTTTTCGATATTGTCTTGTTGTTGCATTCCTTCGTGAATGGTCTCAGCTAAAGCCTTAAAGTGGTTGTTCGCTTCTGTGTATTGTGCTTTGTTTTTGGTAAACCAATCACGGTTATTGTTCTTTTCTAAAGACTTTAGGAACTTAAAAACCGATGGGTCCAGATAAGTAGTATTCTTCATTTTTAGTTTATGCTTTTATTAATCCCAGTATTTTTTCAGTCATCTGTTTCGGAGCCTTTTTCTTATTGGCTACTAAGCAGAGTTTTCTAAATGGAATTTTATTATGTGGAAGTATTTTGAGACTTCCTTCGTTTACAAATGGTTGAGCTACTGACCTCAATGCAACGGACAATCCATTTGTTCCACTGGTCATTAAAGTTAAAATTTCATACTCATTAGGTACAATGTAATTTGGGATAATGTTAGGGCGTTTTTTGGCAAAGATGTTTAGCCAAAAGATCTTGATGTATCCACTGGCTGCGTCATGTGCATACCAATTATGGTTGGCCAAAAGTTTTTGTGCTTTGGCAGGAGTCTGTTTAATGAGTGACTTTAAATTGTTGAGTTCAACGTCAGGGGTGCTGACCAAAACTAGATCCTGATCTTCTACGGGGTAGCAAATCGTATCGAAAGTATTTACTTCTTCCGGCACCACAGCATAGTTCAGGATGCCCAATTCAACATCTTTAATCAGCTCATCTTTTTTGCCAAACTTTACATGAATCCGATTGCCCAGTGCCGTCATTCTATTACACAAAACAGTTTTATATAAACTAGGAGAAATGCCAATCGTTCCAATGGTTTTGATCTCAGAGTATTTGTGCGAAATCTGACCTTCAATTTCTTCGAGTTCTTCAATCGTTCCTGATACGAGTGTGTTTAATATTCGGCCTTCATCGGTTTCAATAACCCCTTTAGATTTTCGGGTGAAAAGCTCTTGATTTAAATAAGTTTCTAAGGATTTGATGTGTTGACTTACAGTAGGTTGACTAATATTCAAGAGTTCGGAGGCAGCGCTCAGTGACTTTGTTTTGTATACGGTTCTGAAAGATCTCAACCATTCTAAATTTATCATGGTATAAATATATAAATATCATAACCCAAAAATATGAGTAATAATTAATAACATAAACTACATACGTTTGTCCTGTCATTAACATAAATCAAAATAATTATGTCAAAATTAGGAGTAAACCCAGAAGGAAAAATAGCACTGGTTAGTGGAGCAAATAGAGGTATTGGAAAAGCGATTGTGCTTGAATTATTAGCCAACGGAATTGCAAAAGTTTATGCCGGAGCACGAAATACAGAAGCGCTGAAGGATCTTACTGAGGCTTATGGTGATCGTGTAGTGCCAGTTCATTTAGATGTAACAGATCTGAATAGTATTGCTGCCTTATCGAAAAGCATAAATGATATTGATATCCTGGTGAACAATGCGGGTGTATTTTCAATTGGAAAGATCTTTTCTGAAACAGCTGTAAGTAGTTTAAAAGAAAACTTTGATGTAAATGTTTGGGGAGTTCTTGGACTTACGAAAGCCTTTGAAGCATCATTGCAAAAAGAGAGTAATACCGCGGTAGTGAATATTTCTTCATTAGCAGGACTCGGCAATATGCCAATGGCGGCTACCTATTCTGTTTCAAAAGCAGCTGTGCATAGTTTGACGCAGGGAATGCGTGCAGAATTGGCAGATAAAAATGCCTTGGTGGTAGGTGTGTATCCTGGCCCGATTGATACCGATATGGCAGCTGCATTACCTATGGAGAAGGATAGCCCTGAGAATGTAGCAAAAGATATTGTTAATGCCTTGAAGGAAGGAACTGAAGATGTTTTCCCAGATGTGATGTCTAAAGAGGCGGGAGCGTATTATGCCAACAGCCCAAAAGGAGTTGAACAGCAATTTGCCACTTTTGCTTAATTCTTAATCCAAGAAAAGCCTCGAGAAATCGAGGCTTTTTATTTATCATGCAAACGCTAATTCGCGGTTGTATTTTTTTCTGTACTCAATGGGCGAAAGACCGGAGTATTTCCGAAAGGTGTTTCTAAAAGCCTGCTCATCAGAATAACCAATATTCAGCATCACTTCTTGAATGTTTTGAACAGTAGATTCAAATTGTCTTTTGGCCGCTTCTACTTTTACGCGCGCAATGTATTCTTTTGGTGTGTTGGCGGTAGCTTTTTTAAAGCGTCTCAAAAAATTGCGGCTACTCACATTTACCTTTTCGGCCAATTGGTTAATGTTGATTTTGTGCTCGTAGTTTTCTTCAATAAAGACTTGCGCTTTTCTTACAGCATCATCTTGGTGCTCTTTCTGGCCATTGAAGATCATAAAGTAACTTTGATCAAAACGATCCATTTCAATTTCAGAAATTTTGGCGCACCATATCGCTGTTTCCCTGCCGTAAAACTTCTCTATTAAGTACAACATGAAATTTAGAAATGAATAAGCGCCACCACTAGAGTAAATACCGTTGTCTTCGCTGATGATCTTTTCTGGAACAAGATTCACTAAGGGGTAACGGGCTTTGAATTCGTCATGGGCCGTCCAATGCGTAGAGCAATTCTTGTGATTGGCTAATCCTGTTTCTGCTAATATAAAGGCACCTTTACATAGGCTGGCTAGTTCAGCTCCATTTTCAACTCTTTGCTTTTTTATCCAACCTACAAACTCTGCGTTTAATTCAATGCCTTTTTGCAAGTTGCCGCTTATTGCAGATATAATGATAAGGTCGGTCTTTTCTATTTCGGCAATACTTTTTTCAGGTTTAACCTGAAACAATCGCTGATAAACCTCGGGGTTTTTAGATAGCCCCACTAACTCAATTGTGTACAGATCCTGACCATTACCCTGCTTCTTTTTATAATAACTGTTGGCCATTTTTAACAAATTGTAAGAGCTGATCACTGTATCAATAATGACAGGTCCTGTGGGAACAAGAACGCTAATGTGTTTCATGATGGTCCTATTTAATGGCAAAGGTAAATGAAAGAAATGGCGTAAACAACATGTTAAGTTGTCGTAAAAGACAACTATGAATTAGTAATACTCGCCATAATTTAGGGGTGTTGTTAAAGCGAAGCAAATTAAAACCCACTAATTATGATGACTACAACTTTAAATTTACCGAAGCATATGCAAGCCGAATCTAAGCTTGGAAATGAAATAAGCATTACAGGCAAATGGATACCTAAAACAAACGGTATCTTGTTTTTTAAGTCGGCAGATTCAAAAGAAATGCGCCAAGAGTGGAGTGATATTCACAAGGATGCTAAAAGTTCAAAAGGTGTTTTGTCTACCGAAGTGAATCATGCTATAGGTCAAGATGCAGTTTTGGTACATCATGTCTTTAAATCTGAAAGCGATTTGCTTGACTATTTTTCAAATACAGCTTCCTCTCATGCTCGTGCCCTTATGGAGGTGGCTAAGCCAGATATCCATTTACTCCGAGGAATAACCATCTCAAACGAAGTTCGAGCTGCATTATCGGCAAGGGTAGATAACTTGGCTTTTGGTGAATATCTATTTGGGTATGTAAAGAATGAATACAATCAACCTGATCCAGGTAGAGCTATTCAAGTTACCGCAAAGTGGACATGCAAAGAAGAGGGGCAATTGAAAGAATTGATTCATTGGTGGAAGATGGTTGGAACTGATGCCTATGCCATGGAGAAAGGCCTAGTTCGTTTTGAGGTGTATCAGGTAATTGGTGAATCAGCGCTAATTATTCATGAGACTTTCGAGACTAATGAAGAGCTGCAATTTCATTTAACCAAAGGAACAGCGGCTAAATACAAGAAGGAAATTGATGAGGTTGCCTTTCCAGAAAATTACTTTTTCAGAGGACCGGTGTCATGGATGATTCGCACCTATTCAAAATTCATGCATTTGCCTGCAACATATACTAGAATAGGTCATCAATATTTTAATGAAAATGGTAGTTATAGTGACGGATTAATAAATATAAATCAAAACAAAAGAGAAATGAAAAATCAAGAAATTACAGTAGTGTATCAGTGGCATGCGAATGAAGGTAAATCGGAAGATTTAAAACGTATTTATGAGCAAGTAGAAAAGGATATGCAAGAAACAGAACCTGGCGCATTGAAAGTGAATTGCTTCTTTGATGAAAGTAAAAATACGCTGGTGGTAGAAGATCTGTTTGCTGATGCTGCCGCATTAGGTCAGCATTTAGGAACAACCGCAGCAAAACATTTTCCTTCCTTATTACAAATTGCAAATCCAGGTCAATTTTTATTCTGTGGGTTTGTGCCAGAAGAGATGCAGCAAGCGGCTATTGGTATGGGTTTAGACGCCAAGTTCGCTACAAAAATCAATGGATTTGAGCGTGTAAGTGCAGAAGTGTAATGAATAAGTTGATCAAAATAAAACCCCGCATTTGCGGGGTTTTATTTTAGGCTGTCTTTTCAAGTTTTGCCGATGGGTTAACTTTTCTTTGATACCAATCTAAAAGACCTTTACCAATTTCATGCGGGTAATCTTCTTGAATGAAATGTAAACCGTGGCCAAGATCAACCATTTCTGTGTTTACAAAAGTTTCCCTTATTTTTTTGATGTCTTTGTCTTTAATTGCTACACCAGGACTCACATAAAAACAGAGTTTAGGTACATCGACTTTAGCCAACCACGGAGCCCAATTTTTTACGGCTAGGGTGGCAGCCGTAGAATTTCCATCTGCAAAAGGTACATCCTGCGGCCAAGCTAAAAGAGGTTTTCTGCTTTTTGCTGTTTTATAAGGACTCCCATAGAATTGTATTTCTACTTCGCTTAATTTTCGAACAATCATATCTGGAAGCATCTTTTTGATAAAGATGTTTGCGTGTTGAACCATGATCCTACCAAATAACGGA
Source organism: Schleiferiaceae bacterium (assembly GCA_025210575.1). Classification (GTDB taxonomy): domain Bacteria; phylum Bacteroidota; class Bacteroidia; order Flavobacteriales; family Schleiferiaceae; genus JAOARK01. Next base: position 4,854 of record JAOARK010000081.1, on the reverse strand, counting down.
TTGCGTACCATTTTAATAGCAGTTCGTACTGAAAATGGCATGTCGTACATCGTTGGAGCATCATACATGGCCTCCATAAAGGCAATAGCTTTAATATTGTTGCGATGCGTATTTGCGTAATGAAAACCTAATCCGGATCCCCAGTCATGCAATACCAACGTAATGCTCTTTAGGCCCATTTTTTCGATGAAAGACTCTAAGTATTCATAGGAATCTTTGAATCCATAATTAATATCAGGTTTGTCTGATTTGCCCATGCCTATTAAATCTGGCGCAATACATCGACCATGTTTAGAAAGGTAAGGGATAATGTTTCGCCATAAATAACTTGATGTTGGGTTGCCATGTAAAAACAGAATAGGGTCACCTTTGCCTTCTTCGATGTAGTGGATTTTACTTCCTAATACCTCAATATAATTTGGATCATATGGAAATTCACTTGCAATTGATTTTGAGTTCATTTTTCTAATTTTTAGTGGTTACTAAAGATTAGATACTTGAAGTGGGCATGTGTGACAAAACTTTATAATCGAGCGTCCAGTCTTAATCTTTGTAATGTCTATGCAAGTCTGGGTCGTTGATCAATTCAGTAATAATTGTATTGGAATCGAAATCTTCTTTAGTGGGGTGTTTTTGGAAGAATTCAATGTATTTGCGATCAACAATGTCAGCAACTTCGTCTGCGTGCTTCTCTACATACTTTTCTATAGTTGCACTATAAGCTGGATCGAACATTTTTTTATTCGTTTCCATTCGCCCAGCAGCTTCCATGGCTTTTGCTTTTTTCGAGCATCGACAGGGGTTTTCTAAATTTACTAACCCACATTGACGGTTCATGAATGCGTGAAATTCTTTGCGCGTTCTAGAGAGTTTTTTTCGGTAGTTGTCTTTGGATAGATTGAATACTTCGGCACCCACATTGTGATCTACTTTGAAGACATCACCGATAAGGTAAAGTAGCCTTTGCTCTCTTGTTAAGCACATTAACATTCCAGACATACATCTGGTTCTTGCAGTTTTGGTTCGTAAAATTTGCTCCTCTTCCTCTTCAGGTGATAAATCGGGACTAGGAATGGCGTTTAATTGATTGGCAAAATCATCAAAGTCTTTCCAGCGATCTTCCATTGGTTTGCGTGCAGTATGTAAAAACTGATTTACCGTAATGCGATAAACCCATGTCTGAAATGAACTTTTTGCCTTAAATGACGATAAATTGGTGATTATTTTAACGAGTACTTCCTGTGTGAGGTCGTCAGCATCGTTTGGGTTTCCAGTATATTTCAAAGCAACGTTGTAGATAAATGGTTGAATGGACTTTATGAGTTCGTTCAACGCTGTTCTATCTCCGTTGATTGACCTTTTAATCCAAATTGCTTCTTTATCCATAATTTCTAAATAATAGACTTAATGCAACGTTCTAAGAATGAATTACCAAGTCATTGGTTCTAATCTAATATTAGATTGACTGAATAGAGAGATAAGATGTTCCTCATCAAACCTTGCAGTTTCCTTCACACGTAAAACATTATCTACATCTTCCATGTCAATAGTCCAAAGTGGAATATCTGTTTCATTCTCAATGATGTGTTTTAGTTGATCTTTTTGGTCAGGGGTGGCAACGTTTGTTTTAAAGATCAACCAATCATGTTCACCCTGAGGAAATATCCTATTCTTCTCCTTCCGATTCTGTTGTATCTGTGGAGGATGAATCGTCTGCTCCATTTCCATTGTTTCGTTTAACGTATTCTGCGTAAGCTGCTTCGCCTTCTTCTTTCCAAAATCGGTCATATAATTCCCATTTAGAAAAAGTCTTGTCTTCCTTCTTGTATTTCCAGTTGTTCTTTTTAGGGGAGCTTTTGTGGCCGTTTCCAAAACCACCAAAAAGTAGCTTGGCTAAAATAAGCAAACCAACTGCTTGCCAATAAGAAAGAATGGGTAAGTCAAATATTTCTGGCATTAAGTGATTCCAGAGCCACATAATGATAAAGCCAAAAAGCGCGGCAAAAGCCACAATCGCAACTGCGATGAATAAGACCGTAAATGCAATTTCAAAAGGTGATTTCGATCTGAATTTGTGTTTCAAATATTCCATTTCTTACAATTTAATGTTGTTTAAGTTTCTTTTGTAGAATAGCCAAAGCGCGGTGTCTTCTAGAAAGCAACGTTCCTTGTGCAATCCCGGTTTTTTCTGCTAATTCTCTGAAGCTAAAACCCTCAAAATCTATTGCGATTATGATTTGCTTATAATGTGGTTTAAGTTCTGCGATCGCAGCGATCAAGGCTTCTCGTTTATCGTCAGAGTAACTGTTAGCAGCTTCTTCATAGAACAAGGCTGCAAAGTCCATGAGCTTTTGATCGCCATCATCGCTTAGAGAGATTCTTTGTTTTCGTGTTCGCATCACATCTATAATCTTATTGCGAATAGCGTGGTAAACAAAGCCTGCAACATTTTCAATAGGAGAGGAGCCATCTGGTCGGCTCAAGAGCTTTAAAGCTACATCCTGTATCAAGTCTTCGGCATCTCTATCGGCAGCATCAGAAATTTTTGATTTCACGTAAAATCGGAGTCGATCGTACTCTTCACCAAAAAAGGAATTGATCTTATCGTTATTCTCAATTTCTGACATTAAACCTAAGCTTGTTTTGCGCTTCAATCAGGAAGACGAAGCTTTTCAATTTTATTGCATTTTATTTTCAGACGAGTGAGAATGGCACTTTTGTTACAAAATCAGTTATTTTCAAAAAATAATTACCATGGTAAATAAAATGATGTACATTTGTCCCGTTCATGAAAACAATCGATCAGGAAATAAAAGCGAACATTCCTAATGTGAGAAATCGAATGATGGTTAACATCATTTTTATGTCGAGCTGGATTCGCAACCGCTATACAGATATGACCAAACATTTAGGGGTGTCTGTGCAACAGGTAAACATTCTACGTATCTTAAAGGGAGCAGGAGAGTGGTTATCTATGAATGTGGTGAAAGAAAGAATGATTGAAAAATCGCCTAATGCCACACGGCTAGCTGATAAGCTGGTAAGTAAAGGTTACATAGAACGAAAAAGAAGCGAAGCAGACCGAAGGGTGGTTTTCGTTCAAATCACACCGAAAGGATTGGAATTACTTAGCGAATTAGAAAAAATTGAAGAGGCAAATCCCAATACGTTTTTAGATGATGTTACCGAAGAAGAAGCTGAATTGGTTAATCGCGTTTTAGATAGAATGAGGTCTTAAAAAATTTTGGCCAAATATTTACCGTGGAAAATAATAACACGTAAAATAAATTGAAAATGGAAGTACTAGAATCATTAAAGTGGAGAGCGGCTGTTCGAAATTTTGATACCAACAAAACAGTAAGTAAAGAAAATGTAGAGAGTCTGCTGGAGGCTGGGAACTTGACTGCAACTTCGATGGGTTTGCAGCCCTTTAAAATAGTGGTAGTCCAAAACAAGGAATTACAAAAGTCTTTGGTACCACTTTCTTATAACCAACAACAAGTGGCAGACGCCTCACATATTTTGGTTTTTGCTATAGAAACGGGAATAGGTAAAGAGGCCGTTGACGCTTATATCAATCGAGCAATGGAATTGAGAAATGTTCCGAGAGAAGCATTAGAAGGATACAGTAACTCAATCAATGGCTACATCTCTACCATGAGTGAGGAGACAAAGATGCAATGGGCTACCAAACAAGCATATATAGCTTTAGGCACAGTAATGACCGCTGCCGCTGATCTGAAGATCGATTCTTGCGCGATGGAAGGTTTTGACACTGAAGCCTTTCAGCAGCTATTAGGGTTAGAGGAAAAAGGATTGAAACCTGTGGTTATTCTTCCCATAGGTTACAGATCTGAGCACGAACAAATGGCGAACCTTCCTAAGGTGAGAAAGACCAGAGAAAACTTTGTAGTAGAAATCAATTAAAATCAAATAAAATGGAAAAGAGAGACAGAATTATTTATTTCACGGTAACAGGATTATTTAGCGTACTGATATTAATGGGCGTTAGCCAGTATTTCTTTAATTATGAAATGGTGGCAGAGATGTTTACCAACATCAAGTTTCCAACCTATTTAATTTATGGGATGGGGGTAGCTAAATTGTTGGGTGTATTGGCTATTTGGTTCAGTAAATCTGATCTTGTAAAAGAATGGGCTTACGCGGGGTTCGTGTTCAATATGATCTTGGCTATTTCGGCCCATGTCAATGTGGGTGATGGTGAGTTCTTAGGTTCGTTGCTCGCGCTTATTCTAGTGATTACTTCTTATGTTTTCTTTAGGAAACGTAGAAATGATAACCGAAAAGTGGCAATTGCATAATAACTCAGTGCGTCTGAACTTGAAGAATGATTTGGGGTTTGTTTTTTTAAATGTGACATCTATCTTCGTTCATGACATCGGTCACAAAAATTAGATTCACCTTTTATGTATACGCAAAGACGATTTAACTTTAAAAGCCTTTTGGTTTGGACGAAAAGAGAATTGACGTTCTTCACAATTCTGGCTTCATCATTTACCATACTCTATGAGATCTTAGACATTAAGTGGTTGCAATTGCCCTTGGCACCATTAGCCATGGTGGGTACAGCAGTAGCCTTTATGTTGGGTTTCTTGAACAATGCTGCCTACGACAGAGCTTGGGAGGCACGTAAGATCTGGGGAGGAATCGTAAATACTTCAAGATCACTTATCATAACCGTAAGAGATAGTTTTTATATCCATCGTGCAGAAGCTTATAAAGACGAGAGTGATGAGATGAAGGTTATTGCGCATCGTCATGTGGCTTGGTTAAATGCATTGAGATATGCCATGCGGACTACTAAACAATGGGAAGCGAAATATGGAATGTATT
>JAOARK010000080.1 GCA_025210575.1 Schleiferiaceae bacterium | reverse complement strand
GGGTAATCTTGTAAGTAGAGCCGAAAAGATGCGTAAATTAGGGTTAAAGACCTCAAAACAACTAAATGCTAAATTGGCAGATAGATCGAATAACAATTTAGAATCGTAATTGATTGAACTAAAACACATAAGATTATTTTTTCAATGGGTAGGTATCCTATCCTTAATGGCATGTGCTTCTGGAAATAATGCAAACCACAACAATCTTGCGCATTTGTACCAGCAAGAAGGGGTGGTTCTGAAACCTATGTTCAGTATCTTTCAAAACAGTGAGACGGAAGCCACCATTACTTTTCAAGCCTCTTCAGATCAGTTATTATATAAGGTAGATGAAAGTGACCAATTTCAAGCACGATTCTCGGCACATTACGAGGGTTATGACAATTACGAATTTGAAACCTTATTAGATTCAGCCACCATTCTTTTTACCGACACCAAGAAAAGTCAGGAGAACAAAATTTTCATTAGAGATTTCAAATTGGCTACAGGTCACATACACCAGGTAAACCCTGTGGTTAAAATTGTGCTTACCGACCTTAATCGGAAATTAAGCTATCACAATTTCTTGACGTTAGAATTAGGTGATGGACAGAATCGGCAGGATTTTCTATTGAAGAGCAGAACGGGTAGAATTCGTTTTATGAACCATGTAATGGTCAACGAAAAGTTCATTCTAGAAAATAATGCCAATGCCAAGAATTATATCGTTCGCCAATACAACCGAAATTTTCCGATAGCCACACCTCCTTATGTAGAAAGTAAGGACATGCAATTCAAGTATGACGCAGACAAAAAATTCGTTGTGAATTCAGCTGATACTTTTTCGTTTGCAGAGCCCGGGTTTTATCATTTTCAATTAAATGAACAAAACAAAGAAGGATTTACAGTCTATGTTTTTCATGATGAGTATCCTTTCATAACCCATAGAAATCAGATGGTTGAACCTTTACGCTACTTAACCAGTCAAGGAGAATATGACGTTCTAACAAGTCAGAATACTCCAGACAGCTTAAAGTTTCAGGTGGATAAATTTTGGCTCAAAAGTGCAGGATCAGTAACCAAAGGCAAAGACCTAGTTCGTAGTTATTATAACAGAATTCAAGACGCAAATATCTTCTTCACGTCTTACCTTGAAGGATGGAAAACAGATCGTGGAATTGTCTATGCCGTTCTAGGGCCTCCAAGCAAAGTGACAAGAAATTTAAATACCGAGACTTGGGTATATGGAAATGAAGTAAGTTCGCTCGAAATGATTTTCACTTTTGTAAAAGTTTACAATCCATTTTCTGAGAATGATTTTGCATTAGCCAAGTTGAACAAGTTTAGATATCCTTGGGGTCAAGCTATTGATGCCTGGAGACATGGAACAGCTTATGGCCTAAAAGAGATAATAAGAGAACAAGATGAAAGAGACCAGCAAATCCGAATGGCAAACCCACCCTATTCATGGAATTAGACCCATCATTGAAGCAATAGAAGCTGGCAAAGAAATTGACAAAATATTTATCCAAAAAGGACTTTCAGGAGATTTAATCGGGCAATTGCGAGACTTAACGCGCAAAAAGGATATCCCGCTCAAGCAAGTACCTATTGATAAGCTAAACCGCATTACTCGCAAAAACCATCAAGGCGTCATCGCCTACATTGCACCGGTTAGCTTTCAGCCATTGCAGGATGCAATTTCCAGGTTAGAAGAGAAAGAGGCACCCTTAATTTTAATGTTAGATAGAGTTACTGATGTTAGAAATTTTGGCGCCATTACGCGTACTGCAGAATGTGTAGGTGCAGATGCTATTGTTATAGGAAAACAAGGAGCTGCACCCGTAAATGCTGATGCCGTAAAAACATCAACTGGTGCTTTGCTTCGTGTCCCGATTTGTAGAGAGCAAAATTTAAAAACAACGCTTCAGACTTTAAAGGAAAACGGATATCAAGCCATAGCTTGTACTGAAAAAACTTCTGCTTCTATTTACGAACCAGATTACACTAAACCTACAGTGGTTATTATGGGGTCTGAAGAAGATGGAATATCAGATACCTTATTAAAACGAGCGGATCACCTTGCTGCTATTCCTATGCATGGAAAAATTGGATCGCTCAATGTATCTGTAGCCGCTGGAATAATATTGTACGAAGCGCTAAGACAAAGAACTGCATGAAAAAAATAATTACCCCTTTAATTTTCCTTTTTGCATTTTCACTATCTGCTCAATATGCTTGTCAGGATATCAAATTGGCATCTGGGTTCAACAAGCAATCTATTAACAACAATGCAAAAAGTGATTCAATAGATATTTTTCATTACCACATAAATCTGGATGCCACGAAAATCACAAGCCAATCCCTCATAGCAGATACTGAATTGAAATTCGCCTCGAAAATCGCTGGTGTTTCCTTTATGGAAATTGATTTGCTAAAGCTGAATATTGATTCAATCTATTGTACTTGGCCCATTTCAAATTACAATTACAACGACACTTTAATTCGCATCAACTTTGGGAATAATTTAACTGTGAATGATACACAGTACATGACCATTTATTACCACGGCACTCCACAGGGAGACGCTACGGGTTGGGGAGGTTTTCATTTTGCATCTCCTTACTATTACAATTTGGGGGTAGGATTCGGTGCAGATCCTCACACCTATGGTCGCGCTTGGTTTCCATGCTTTGACAATTTTGTAGAAAAATCCACCTATTCATTTGCAGTAAAAACAGAAGGGGGAAGAAAGGCATATTGCAATGGAGTAAGAACAGCTTTTACACACTTAGGTGGAGACACACTCATTAACTATTGGTATTTAACTGAACCAATACCCACTTACCTTGCCTCTGTAGCGATATCTGATTACGAAGAAATTAACAGCACCCATAACGGAATGCCTGTAATGCTCGTGGCCAGAGCTGGAGACACCACCAAACTGAAAAACTCCTTCACAAATATGACTCAAACCTATGACGCCTATGTTTCACATTTCGGTCCATACATGTGGCAAAAAATGGGATATGCACTTACCACACAAGGTGCCATGGAACATGCCACAAGTATTC
>JAOARK010000079.1 GCA_025210575.1 Schleiferiaceae bacterium | reverse complement strand
TAACTGAGGTGATATGAAGGTTGCGATTTACGGTAAAAAAATTACTTCAGACTCTAGAGGACATTTAGAGAAGCTTTACGACAAATTAGATGGTGCAGGAGTAGGTATCTGTGTCAATGATAAATTCAATCATTTTTTAAGAGATCACTGCGATTTGAACTTGGGTTTCAATACCTACGATTCACACGAAAGTTTCAAAAAACAAAACCCAGATCTGCTGCTAACAATTGGAGGTGATGGAACACTTTTGGACAGTACAACCTATGTTAGAGATACGGGGGTGCCAATACTGGGTATAAATACAGGACGTTTAGGTTTTCTTGCGAATGTGGCCAAAAGCGAAGTGGAAGAGGCGGCCGAAGCAATTTTAAATAAGAACTATGTGTACGATAAACGTACTTTACTTTCAGCAGAGTCTAAATCATTGAATTTCGAGCCTAATTTTGCATTGAATGAGGTAACCGTAAGTAGAAAAGATACTACGGCAATGATCACCGTACATGTTAAAATTAACGGTGAATATTTAAACTCTTATTGGGCAGATGGGTTGATCTTGGCAACGCCCACGGGATCTACGGGCTATTCACTAAGTTGCGGAGGACCCATTGTAATGCCTGGCTCAGAAAATTTTGTAATAACTCCAATTGCTCCACATAATTTAACGGTTCGTCCTTTCGTTATACCCAACAATGTTGAGATAGAGTTTGAGGTTGAGACGAGAGAGGACGAATACATATTGTCATTGGATTCGAGAATCCATACAATGGAGAACAAATCTAAAGTGCAATTGCGTTGTGCACCCTTCCAAATCAAGTTGGTTAAAACCGAATTGCAAAACTTTGCATCCACCCTTAGAAATAAACTTCTTTGGGGCCTTGATAGACGCAACTAATCCACTGAAATTTAAGAGATTTTTAACTACCTAAATGGTTATATTTGCCCGCTATTTTGGCGATTTACGCTAATGAAAAGACTGATTTTACATACGATTTTCGCATTTGCATTTCCTTTGACAATGCTGTCTCAATTGGCAGAAATTGGGGTTCAAGGAGGGATGTCAAATTTCGTTGGAGATGTAGGTAATTCATTTGTGCCTTCAGGTTACAATGTGGGTTTGATTTACCGTTATCAGTTTGATGAGCGCTATGCCTTGAGATTTCATGGGATGTATGGAGAAATCAGTGGCTATGACAATCAAGCAACGTCTGATTTCAAAAAGAACAGAAATTTAGATTTTCAATCATCAATTTGGGAAGGAGCCGCTTTGGTTGAGTTCAACTTTTTCGAGTATGTAACAGGCTCTAAGAAAAAATGGCATACACCATACATTTTTGCAGGATTAGGTTTCTTTAAATTTAATCCAACTTCTACTTATGATGGGCAGATTTATGAACTTCAACCTCTGGGAACAGAAGGTCAGGGTTCTAGTCTTTCAAATACTGCGGCATATGGTCTTTGGGGATTAAATATCCCATTTGGATTAGGATATAGAATTTCGGCAGGAGATCATTTCAGCTTTGCTCTTGAAATGGGCTTTAGAAATACAAGTACAGATTATTTGGATGATGTGAGTGGTCGATATGTTGATCCCAATAGATTGGCAAGAGAGAACGGGGAAGCTGCAGCTTTTTTTGCAGATCGTTCTTTAACGGCAACAGACAAAACACTCACCATGCGTGGAGATGCAGACCGTAACGATTGGTATGTTTTTACTGGAGTTACAGTTTTTGTGGCATTAACGCCAAAAGGGGAAAGATGTAAAAGATTTTAGGAAGAATGGCAAGTCATCAACTGGACTTAAATAATATACCTCAACATATTGCCATAATAATGGATGGCAACGGCCGCTGGGCTAAAAAACAAGGGTTTGGCACACGAGTAAAAGGTCATGAAAATGGTGTAGCTGCTTTAAGAGCGCTTACTACCACTGCGGCAGAACTCGGTGTGGGTTATTTAACCGTTTATGCATTTTCAACCGAAAATTGGAATCGCCCTAAGTTTGAAGTGAATGCTTTAATGCGTTTGTTGGTGAACACTTTGAAGAATGAGGTGGACACATTGATGAAGAATAATATTCGCCTTAATGCTATTGGTAATATTGACTCTCTACCTTCTGATGTAGCATCGAAACTAAAAACAGTGATGGATAAAACCGCTGTCAATTCGCATATGACTCTCACCCTAGCTTTGAGTTACGGTTCGAGAGATGAGATGAAGCAGGCGGTTCAAAAAATAGCTTTAGAGGTAAAGGATGGTTTGATATCAGCAGATGATATTAATGAAGAATTGATCAGTAAAAATCTTTTTACTTCAGATATGCCTGATCCTGATTTGCTTATAAGAACAAGTGGTGAGCAACGTATTAGCAATTATTTGCTTTGGCAGATTGCTTATGCTGAATTATTCTTTACGGAAACATTATGGCCAGATTTTGCAAAAGAAGATTTGTATCAGGCAATATCAAGCTATCAGAATCGAGAAAGAAGATATGGTAAAACAAGTGAACAAATTAAAGAAGCTTAAAATTTGAAGATTACAAGATTTCTCACGGCTTTACTTTTTCTTTTTATTTCTATTGCAACACATGCGCAAGATTCTTTGATTTCTAAAGTAGATATCATTGAAGGCGTTGAATACACTATTGGTGGTATTCAGGTGACAGGAGCTGAAAATCTAGACAAGAACGTTGTGATTATGCTTTCTGGTTTGGTAGTTGGTGATAAAGTATCATTTCCAAGTGATAAGGTCGCAAAATCTATCAATAACCTTTGGAAGCAAGGCATGTTTCAGGACATTAAATTGTTCATTACAGAACGACAAGGGGGTACGGTATTTTTGGAATATCAACTTGTAGAATTACCTAAGCTTTCAAGATATTTCTTCGCAGGTCCTGGAGTGAAAAAGTCAATGAAAGACGACCTTAAGGAGTCGCTTGGTTTGAAGAGAAATAAGATTGTAACAGAGAACTTGATTCGAACAACTGAATATCGCATTAAAAAATATTACAAAGAGAAGGGGTACCTAAATGCAACAGTAGATATCACAACAGAGATAGATACGTTGATGAATAATTCGGTGATCATGGGTATTCGCATGAGACCGGGTTCGAAGGTAAAGGTGGGTGCAGTAAATTTTCATGGCAATGACAACATGGAAAAAGCGAAGCTTGCCCGTTCAATGAAAAAGACAAAAGAGAAAAACTGGAACATTTTTCGATCAGCTAAATTCTCTGAGGTGGAGTATAAGGCGGATAAAAGAAAGTTGATCAATAAATACAATGAGAACGGTTATAGAAACGCAAGAATTTTAAAAGACAGCGTTTATCAGGTATCTCCAGAGTTTGTGCATATTGACATATGGATAGACGAAGGGCGTCAATTTTACTTTAGAGACATTACGTTTTTAGGAAATTCTAAGTATTCTACTGAGACGCTCGAGCGATTTTTGCAAATTCAAAAAGGCGATGTTTACAATTCTTCTTTCTTAACTGAGCGAGTTATGGGCTCTGCTCAAGGAGATGACATTCATTCGCTTTATCTAGACAATGGTTATCTTTTTAGTTCTGTAACTCCAGTTGAAAAAGCCATTATTGGTGATTCTATCGATATTGAAATCAGGATTACTGAAGGTAGGCAAGCTACAGTGAATAAAGTTACCGTAACTGGAAATGATCGTACCAATGATCACGTAATTTATCGTGAATTGAGGACAAAACCTGGAGATCTTTTTAGTCGTTCAGACATCCAGAGAACCATGCGAGAGCTATCTCAGCTGGGTTATTTTGACCCTCAGCAATTAGATGTTAGGCCAACACCAAATGGCCAAACTGGAACGGTTGATATAGAATATGTAGTTGCTGAACAATCTACAAGCCAGTTAGAACTCCAAGGAGGTTGGGGTGGTGGCCGTTTAGTGGGAACATTAGGACTGAACTTCAATAACTTCTCTGCTAAGAATATTATGGATGGCTCTTCTTGGAAGCCTCTACCAACTGGAGATGGTCAGACGATTAGCTTAAGAGCTCAATCAAACGGGGCATTCTTTCAGTCGTATTCCTTCTCTTTTACTGAGCCTTGGTTAGGTGGTAAGAAACCAAATTCGTTCACTGTTTCTGTGTATCATAATATTCAGTCTAATGGTGCTCCTCGAGGCACAGAAACAAGACAACAGCTGAATACAACCGGGGTGAACTTAAGCTTAGGTAAAAGGATTACCTGGCCTGATGATTATTTTACTTTGATTCATCAATTAGAGTTTAGACAGTTTACGTTAAAGAATTATAGTGATATCATTGGTTTAGGTTTTACTGATGGTATTGCCAATAATGTGAACTATAAGTTTATTCTTTCGCGTAATAACACCGATCAACCCATTTTCCCAACGAAAGGAGCTGAGATTACATTAACAGCTGAATTAACTCCTCCGTTCTCTTATTTTAATGACAAGGATTACAATAACATTCTACCAGAAGACAAGTACCGTTGGATTGAATATCACAAGTGGAAACTGTCATTAGATTGGTTTAGTCAAATTGGATTGGAAGACCTTGTTTTTAGAGCACATGGTGAATTTGGTTTCTTGGGAGCTTATAACAAAGAAGTAGGTATACCTCCTCTTGAGCGTTTTTACCTTGGGGGTGATGGACTTCAAAACTTCCAGCTTGATGGACGTGATGTAATTGGCTTGAGAGGGTATCCAAATCAATCGATTACTCCTCCGGGTGGTGGTACTATGTACAATAAATTCTCAATGGAGTTAAGGTACCAGATCACATCTAACCCATCCGCAAGGATTTTTGTCTTAGGTTTCTTTGAAGGAGGGACAAATGTGAACAATGTTCTTGATTATGAACCGTTTGGATTGAAGCGTTCTGCCGGTGGAGGTGTGAGAGTGTTTATGCCTATGTTCGGTCTATTAGGATTTGATGTAGGTTATGGATTCGACCCTGTTTACAACTCTACTTTCCCAAGTGGTTGGCAGACCCATTTTATTATTGGACAACGATTCTAATTTATATAAATTCGCCCGTCTTGATGAGAAACATCTTAGCAACCATAGCAATAACTCTTCTAAGTATTAATGCGGCTTTTGCGCAAAAATATGGCTACGTAGATTCAGATTATATTTTATCGAATATTCCGGATTACAAGCAAGCGCAAAATCAACTAGACAATATGTCTTCGCAATGGCAAGGAGAGATTGAGAGCTTGTATTCTGAGGCAGAGGCTTTGCAAACTGCTTTGAATGCAGAAAAGATATTGTTAACGGAAAAAATGATTGCCGAAAGAGAAAAGATGATTGCTGAAAAAAAGGATGAGGCATTGTCTTTGCAACAGAAATATTTTGGGGCTCAAGGAGAACTATTTCAGAAAAGAATGGAATTAGTAAAACCCATACAAGATCAGGTTTATAATGCTATTCAAAGCCTGGCCAAGAAGAAGAAGTACGACATTATATTCGATAAGTCGAGTGATTTGCTAATGCTGTATACAAATCCAAGAGCAGATCTTAGTGATGAAGTACTTGAAAGTTTAGGATATTAAAAAGAAAAGAACAACTAAAAATAGACAATGATGCGCACAGTACTGTTAGCAGTGATTATGACAACTTTTACTTTGGGAATGAATGCTCAAAGCAAAGTTGGATATGCAAATGTAGATGAGCTTTTGGCAGCAATGCCTGAAACAAAAGCGGCAGAAGAGGAAATGAAGAAATTCGCTGAGATCCTTCAAAACGATATGAAGTTTTTGGAAGAAGAATACCAAAACAAATTGACGGAATTAGAGAATGGTGCCAATAGTGGCTGGAGTGAGTTGATGATCAAATCTAAGCAAGAGGATCTTTACAACTCACAGCAAAAGATCTATGAATTTCAACAGCAAGCTCAAACTCAAATTAGCGAAAAGCAAGTAGAGTTGATGCAACCAGTAATTGAGAAATTACAGAATGCTGTAAACGAAGTGGCTAAAGAAAAAGGTTTTGCTTACGTTTTAGATGCTTCTCCAAGTAGAGGTGTTGTTATTTATAAAGATGGAGGTACAGATATCGCTCCATTTGTAAAAGCAAAGTTGGGTATTTAATCCCATTAAAATAATTTAAAGAACCCGGTGGTCTGATGATTACCGGGTTTTTTGTATCTATACAATATGGCAGATTCTAGAGCAATTGGCATTTTCGATTCAGGTGTAGGTGGTTTAACCGTGGCAAAGGCTATTCATAATCTAATGCCCGATGAAAACCTGATCTACTTCGGAGATACGGCTCATTTGCCTTATGGTGATAAATCAGATGAAGCAATTGTTCATTTCAGCAAAGGAATTGCTAGCTACTTACAAGAAAAGCATCAGATCAAGGCTTTACTTATCGCATGTAATTCTGCCTCTGCGGTGGCATACAATCCACTTAAAAGCTATTTACCGGAGTCTTTTCCAGTTTACAATGTAATTGATCCAGTTGCTGCAGAAATTGCTTTAACAAAGCCAAATTCTGTTGTAGGGGTTATCGGTACTCGTGCAACAATTAATTCGGGTTCGTATACGCAAAAAATTAGAACTCTTGAACCTTCAATCGATGTAAGCACTTTAAGAACTCCTCTCTTAGTACCTTTAATTGAAGAAGGTTTGGCAGAAAGTAAGATTGCTCACGAGACATTGAGCTATTATTTAGAGCAGCCTGAACTGGGGGATATTGACTCGTTGGTGCTAGGTTGTACACATTATCCTCATATTCAAAAGAAAGTGGAAGAATTGAGTGATGGCAGATTTGAAGTAATAAATTCACCTGAGATTGTAGCAGCCAGAGTATTAAAAGATCTAGCGGCCAGAGATTTAAAGAACGATAGTAGTCATCAGGGCAAGTTGGAGTTTTATGTATCTGATTACACTGCCGTCTTTGAGAATATTGCTCAGATCATGTTCGGAAGCAATATCACCTTGGTGGAAGAAAATATCTGGGAATAGGGTGGTTATTGCACTTTTCCCATTCCTTCTCCTTTAAACCATCCTGAATATTTTACATAGCTATTAGCAATACGGTCTATTTGACCTTTAACCAATTCTGGAGTTATAGTTTTTACCTTTTTGGCAGGAACGCCAGCATAGACACTACCTGACTCAACATGCGTGCCCTCTAGTACAACAGCACCTGCTGCAATAATCGAATTGCTTTCAACAATACAACCATCCATTACAATGGAACCCATGCCAATAAGTACATTGTCTTTAATGGTGCAGCCATGGACAATGGCATTATGACCCACAGAAACATTATTACCTAGGTGAGTGGGATGTTTTTGATAGGTGCCATGAACAGTGGCATTATCTTGAATATTCACTTTATTTCCCATTCTAATGTAGTTCACGTCACCACGGACCACAGCGCCAAACCAAATGCTACACTGATCTCCCATTTCAACATCACCTACTATGGTCGAATTCTCTGCTAAATAGCAATCTTCACCCATATGTGGGCGCTTTCCTTCTACTGCTTTTACAAGAGCCATAATGCTAATTTTTTCTCTATACAAAGAAAGGTGTAAAATGATTTGCGTCAACTATCTTTGCCACCCAAATTTTAGTAAAATGATACAGAAAGTTCCTGTTAGTGTTTATGCAGAAATGACTCCGAATCCTTCGGTGATGAAGTTTGTAGCCAATAAGAGATTAATTGGTTTTGACAGTATTGAGCTTAAAAATATAGAAGAAGCAACCAACTGTGAATTGGCTTCCAAATTATTTCACTTTCCATTTGTAAAAGAGGTTTTTGTTTCAGGAAACTTTATAGCCATCACAAAATTTAATATTGTTGAATGGGATGATGTGGCCATGGAGATAAGAACTTTTATGACGGAATATCTACAAAGCCATGAAGGCTTTATTATGGAAGAACCGAGCGAAGTGAATAAAGAAGAGGTTGTTGAAGGAGAAACAATAGCTGAAGTTCCTAATTCGAGCAACGTTCAATTGCCAAATATTGAAGATTTAGGTGATGTTGAAAAACGTATAGTAGAGATTTTAGATGAGTATGTAAAGCCGGCTGTGCAAGGCGATGGTGGAAACATTGCTTTTATATCTTATGAAGATAAAAAGGTAAACGTTTTACTGCAAGGTGCTTGTAGCGGATGTCCATCGTCAACGGCAACATTAAAGGCTGGAATTCAAAATATCCTGCAACAAATGCTTCCCACATTAGTGGTTGATGTTGTAGCGATAAATGGCTAGTACTTTGGCTAAATAAAAAAGGATTAAGCGACCTCTTTGGAGG
>JAOARK010000078.1 GCA_025210575.1 Schleiferiaceae bacterium | reverse complement strand
AGTGACTTAATTAAAAGAGGAGTTCCTGCTCAACGAATTTATCTGGACTATGCAGGGTTTAGAACTTTAGACTCTATGGGTCGCTGTAAAGAGGTTTTTGGAGAAAACTAGGTGACTGTTATTTCACAACCCTTCCACAATAAGAGAGCTATTTACATTGGATTAGATAAAGGCATAGATGTGATTGGATACAACGCAAAAAAGATCTCTGGTAAGAACAGTATTAAAACCAACCTAAGAGAATACCTAGCAAGAGTGAAAACTATCTTAGATTTAAATCTACTCTTCACTCAACCTAAGTATCTAGGAGGACCAATTAAGATCAAATAAAAAACCCCGATTAATTCGGGGTTTTTCTGTTTTATTTTTTTGCTTGTCTCTGAGCTCTTCGACCTTGCTTCTTAGCCATCTCCTCAATCTGTTCTTGGAAACGAGATTTCTTTTTTGGATTGGCTTTATTGGCTTTCAACTTTGCATGAATCGCATCATCGTCAACAGTTTTTCTAATTATCCACTGCTGACTGAATGTAATCAAGTTGGCAACCAAATAGTAATAACTCAATCCACTAGCATAAGAGTTAAACCAGAAGAACATCATTACAGGCATAGCATACATGATGTATTTCATTTGCGGCATCTGGCTATTCGCTGATGACAATTGATTGTTCATCATCGTATACATCAACGTAGAAAGCGCCATCAATACTGTAAAAATGCTCAAGTGGTTACCGAGTATACTTGAGATTAATGGAATATCTCCTGTCCAATGAATAACATCATCATAAGTAGATAAATCCGTTGCCCATAAAAAGCTCTTTTGTCTCAATTCTATAGATGCAGGGAAAAAACGGAACATCGCAATCAAGATTGGAAGTTGTACCAACTGTGGTATACAACCCCCAAGCGGATTAACTCCTGCTTCTTTGTATAGATTCATAGTGGCCTGTTGTTTTACCATAGGGTCACTATTCTTGTGCTTCTCGTTGAGTTCATCCATCTCAGGCTTTAACACACGCATCTTCGCCATGCTCTTATAACTCTGGTATGTTAATGGGAAAAGCACCACTTTAATCATTATGGCCATTATTAGGATGATGATACCATAATTAAGTCCATATCCATCCAACCATTTAAAGATTGGAATTACCACATAACGGCTGATCCATCCAAAAATACCCCAACCAAAGTCGATGATCTGATTGTAATTAGAAGGATACGTTTTAAGTATTGAATAATCATTAGGACCGAAATACATTTTGTAGTTCACCCCAAAATTGCTTCCAACTTTATCAGAGAACTGGACGGCACTGGCCATTCTCTTTGTAAAGCCCTCGTCCATCAATTCAGCCTGCCCTACTTTAGCTTTGCTAAAGCCAGCATTAGCTTCAACAATAGTTGAGAAGAACTGTTGCTTATGACCAAACCATTTAATATTGGTCAATTCTTCTTCGTCATCACTAGAGGTTAGTGATAAATAATCATAGTCATCATCCTCGGTTTCCCAATAGTAAATAGTAGAAGTACGCATTTCATTCTTGCGAGACTTCTCCATACGGATCGCATCTTGCGCATACTTCAAACTGATATCGCTACCACTTTGGATACTCAGACCATTCCCTTCAATACCTGCTTCAAGCTGATAATCTCCATTTTTTATTCGATACCACTGCGTAAGAGTTCCCCCTTCCGTATTGGCCGTTAAGTAAAGCGTTTGTGTAGAATCCGTTTGTTCAACTCTACCATTATAAATTAAATCAGCTGTTTGAATCTTACCTGCAATTGAAAAATTCTGAAGCGAGTTCCCATCAATAATATGTAAGGGTAACGAGTCATACGTTTGAAACTCTTTGAGGTGCACTTTGCTGAATTGAGCTCCAGCGCCATTTATCTCAACACTTAATAGCTCATTCTCTATAGTATAAGACTGCTCCTTCAAGAACGCATTCACACTATCTTTTTCAGAAACCGCTGTTGCAGTATCTACAGGAGACGTTTCTTCAACTTCAACTACCTCTTCTAGAGGTGCATTCTGAGCTTCTTCTACCTGCTCTTGTTTAGGCTGGTTTGCTTCTTGCTCTTCCAGCTGCTTAGAATTCCACCAACTGAATCCAATTAGTAGAATACCAATTATGACAAAACCAATAATCTGGTTCTTGTCCAACTTTCTTTCTTCCTCCATCTATTATTTTTTGTTGTGGGTAAGTGCCGCCTCTACGAAAGCCTCAAAAAGAGGATGTGGATTGGCTACTGTACTTTTATATTCTGGGTGAAACTGTACACCTACAAACCATGGGTGCTTAGGAATTTCAACGATCTCCACTAGTCCTGTTTCTGGATTCACTCCAGTAGCTTTCATTCCCGCTTTTTCAAAGTCCTCTTTGAAATTACTATTGAATTCAAAGCGATGTCTATGTCTTTCAGAGATCATACTACGTTTATAAACCTCTCTCGAAATACTGCGTTCTGAAAGTTCACAATCACAAGCCCCAAGACGCATGGTTCCGCCCATATCTGTAACTTTCTTTTGCTCTTCCATTAAGTCAATCACCTTGTGTTTAGAGTTTTCATCAACCTCACTGGTGTTTGCATCCTTCCAATTCAGTACGTTACGAGCATATTCTATTACTGCTGCCTGCATACCAAAACAGATTCCTAAAAAGGGTAGATCATTTTCTCTGGCGTATTGAACTGCTTTTATTTTTCCTTCAAAGCCTCTTTGACCAAAACCTGGAGCAACCAAAAGCCCATCTAGGTCTTTTACATATTCATTTACATTCTCTACACTCAATTTTTCTGAATGTATCCATTGAATGTTCACTTTAACGCGATTAGAAACACCAGCATGAATTAAACTTTCAACAATCGACTTGTAAGAGTCTTTTAATTCTATATACTTTCCTACTAAACCAATTTTGATCTCGGTCACAGGATTTTTAAGCTTATGCACAAACTCTTTCCAGCGAGTCATATCAGGTTCACCAACTGTAGGTAGGCCTAATCCTTTAAGAGCTACTTCATCGAGCTTCTCGCTCTGCATCAATAAAGGCACTTCATAAATAGAGAATGCATCTCTAGATTCTATTACCGCTTCTTGCTTAACATTACAGAACAATGCAAGCTTGCGTTTCATATCATCGCTCAAGGCATATTCTGTACGGCAAACCAAAATATCGGGCTGAACCCCAGATTCTTGTAATGTCTTAACCGAGTGTTGTGTTGGTTTTGTTTTCAACTCGCCTGTTGCGGAAAGAAATGGAATCAATGTTAAATGAACAACTAAGCAGTCATCACCCAATTCCCAACGCAACTGACGAACAGTTTCGATGTATGGTAAAGCTTCAATATCCCCAACGGTTCCACCGATCTCAGTAATTACAATTTCGAATTCACCGGTTTCACCTAGCTTTTTGATTCTGTTTTTGATTTCATCGGTAATATGAGGTATAACTTGTACAGTCTTCCCTAAGAAATCACCTCTTCTTTCTTTCTCAATTACCGTTTGATAGATTCTTCCGGTAGTAACATTGTTTGCCTGAGAAGAAGGGCGGTTCAAAAACCTTTCGTAGTGGCCTAAGTCAAGATCTGTTTCTGCGCCATCATCAGTAACAAAACATTCACCATGCTCATAAGGATTTAATGTACCTGGATCTATGTTAATATACGGGTCTAACTTCTGGATGGTTACAGAATAACCTCTAGCCTGAAGTAGTGCCGCTAATGACGATGAAACAATTCCTTTTCCGAGAGATGATGTTACCCCACCGGTAACAAAAATATACTTAGTATTTGCCATACTTATTACGTCTAAAAAAAACGTGGGCAAATTTAACCTAAATACCCTATATAAAAGGTTAAAAATCTAAAAGCTGTAACTCATAGAAAGGTAAGGCATAATCGGTAATTGATATACCGGTTCAGCCGTTGCTCTATTGAAGAAAAAGATGTTTTCGTTGTTATATGCATTTGTTGCACCCAAAGTAGCTTCAACTCTTTGGTATTCTGAAACTTCCCAAAAACGCTTTATTGAAAGATCTAACCTGTGATAATCTGTTAAACGTGCAGAGTTCAAGTCTCCATAAAGAATATTTGGGTCTCCATTTTCTGTGGTGTAATCATAACCAATGCTTGGTCTTCCATCAACTCCGGTAAACGGAAGTCCAGGGTAATAACCCTGAGTTGGGGTAAATGGAAATCCAGAACCATAATTCCAGCGGAAAGATGCTTCCCAAACCTTACCTCGTCCAAATTTATATGAACCAACAATATTGATGTTATGTCGTCTATCAAAATGAGGGTTGTACACTGTGATGCCATCATCACGTGTTACTTTACTCCAAGAATAAACCGCCCATAAATAGTAAGTTCCATCGTCATATTTCAATAAGAAATCAAAACCATAAGCCTGACCTACTTCAACAATATAATCTAAGCGCAATTGCTCAGGCTGATCAGCATAAGATGGCTCATCTGGGTAAACTTTGTTTCTATTTGTATTGATGATTTGATGAAAGTCTTTTAAATAAGTTTCAAAACTGAAATCCCAGTTTCTTGCAATATCGATTTCAAGTCCTCCAACATAATGTGTGGCTCTTTGAAGCTTACTATCGATTGGGTCGCCTCTAAATTGACTTGGAAGATCTGTATTCCCTCCACTCAAGAAACCATAGAAAAGATTTACCACATCTCGATCTGAATTGGCAGCTACTAAGTTTTGAGAATAGATCCCCGCTGATCCTTTTAAACGAAGGAAATCTGTGGCATTATACTTTAAACCAATTCTTGGCTCAAAAGAGATTTCTGCCAGTGAACCGTAATAATGTAATCTAAGACCTGGCTCTACGATTAATCTGTTGGAAACATAGCGGTATTTGGCAAAACCCGCCATCTCCGTTGTGTTGTTTTGACCAGGATCTACAGTTAACCCTGCAGAATTAGTGAACTTAAATTCTGTTGAATAGCCAATAAATTCTATCCCGTACTTTAACTCGTCTTTTTCGCGAATGAAGTAGGTAAAATTCAAACCACCATTAAAACCATTGATTGTAGACGTTCGTGGTCTTCCAGGAATCTCTGTAGAATTGATGTTATAATTAGAGTATGCAAAGCTACCACCGATAATAGTAGGTGATCCAGCAGGTACCACTTTAAAGTTAAATCCTGCACCGTAAGAATTCCAATCAATTTGCTTGTCTGCATCAAATTTCACTTTATCAGTGAAGTTAAATCCAAATAGATTGAACTCCGACCCGCGGTTATTCAAAGATGTGAACTTTCCGTAAATGTCAGCAAATTCAAATGGCAGCCCGTCAAAAACTGTTTCAACGTATGGGTAAAAAATATTCGAAGTTTCATGAAGGTAAGATGCCTTGGCGGAGATCAAGATAGAGTTGTTCGCAAACCCTTGTTTGTTTTTCTTCCCCAAAGGAGCTTCAACCAAAGCCTTGGCCATATAAGTACTGGCTGAAACTTTACCTGCAAATCTCCTTCTGTTTCCTGGACGTGTTCTAATATCCATTACAGAAGAATTTCTACTTCCGTATTGCGCATTAAATCCAGCTGTGAATACATCCGCGCTTTGGAGAATATCGGTATCGAAAACAGAGAAGAAGCCAATACTGTGGAAGGGATTATACACGATCATTCCATCCAACATTGTCAAGTTTTGGATAGGTGCTCCACCTCTTATATACAATTGACCTCCTTGGTCTCCAGTAGCTACAACTCCAGGTAAAACATTAATTGCCTTTACCAAGTCAGCATCACCACCAACAGAAAAACGATCTACCGTTTTTTGAGATAGACGTACTTCAGAAATCATCACTTTAGATTTCTTTTCTTGTCTTTCTATATTCAATACAATATCATCAAGTACCTCTTTACCTTCAACCAGATATAAGGTCTTTGTAACAATACTTCCGTTATTTATCTTGATGGTTAAATTGAGGTTATCATATCCCATAAAACTCACCTCAACATCATAGGTGCCATCAGGTAGTTTGGCTATCTGATAATAACCATCCATATTGGTTACATCTCCTAAATCAGTTCCTTTTAAAGCAACACTTGCAAAAGGAATAGCTTCTTCTGTCTTCTTGTCCTTTACAAACCCTCTAAACATACCTCTTTGGGCAAAGGTGTTCAGCGTACAAAAGCAAAGCGCCAGTAACCAATATTTTCTCATCTAATTGTCCTGAATTTTAAGGCGTCCAAATATAGTTTTTTATAGAAACGACCATGAGCAGCCATTGGTTGGAACGTATACTATTTTGATTCCTTTCTTGGTTAGAACATTATTTGATTTTGAAATTTAAATTCTATTACTACATTTGTAGTATATGTTACTAATTATGTAATAATGAAAAACATCTCTGAAAAAGAACTTGAATTATTGAATCATCTATGGAATTTAAAAGAAGGGTTCTTAAAAGAAATTATTGATTGTTATGAGGTAAATAAACCTGCATACACTACTGTGAGTACTATGCTCAATAGACTTATTGCCAAAGATATTGTTGGGTTTAAAACTTATGGACGTGATAAAAAGTATTACCCTCTCGTTAAGAAACAAACCTATTTTAAACGTCAGTTTAACCAGACTATGAACCGCTTTTTCAATAATTCTCCTTCGCAATTCGCATCCTTTTTCACGAAAGAAAGCGACCTCACTTTAGAACAACTGGAAGAATTAAGATCGCTTGTTGACAACGAGATAATAAAACGCAAAAAATGATGAACTATATTTTAGAAACAATAGTGATCTCTGGTCTCTTATTCTTGGTCTACTTTCTGTTTTTGAGAAAGGGGCTTCATTTTAAATACAACAGAGCATTTATTCTTATTGCAAGCTTTGTTGCACTAATCCTACCTCTGATTACAATTTCTATTTTTTTGCCCTCCAATTTTGTATTGGAGCAATCCTATTTAATCCCTATTCAAGAATTATCCGCACCCATGGAGTCTATTTATTTGACCGAAGTAGATCCTGATGGCGGCACTTCTCTACCTTGGTACTCAATACTATGGATTACGATCAGTAGCCTTCTATTCATTCGATTTTCTACTGGCTTAATCAAGTTATTTCTTGAAATCACTAAGAAAGAAACTCTAAAAACTGAAGGCCTCACTCTAGTGAATTCCAAATTGGCTAAAACTCCATTCAGCTTCTTTAAATTCTTGTTTATTCCAATTCATTTTCCGGATTATACTGAAATCAGCGAAAGCCTCTTAAATCATGAGAATGCACATGCTCGGTTAAAACATTCTATTGATATAGT
>JAOARK010000077.1 GCA_025210575.1 Schleiferiaceae bacterium | reverse complement strand
TCCATAGACTATAGAGTCAGAAAAATGATAACCCGAACAACCGTCCCACCCTTCTAAGCGGGTATCCGGACTCAGTTGAACCATACCAAAAGGCATAGTAGCACCTGGAAAAGTATGTCCATGCCCTCCCGTGCCGATGAATGGGTTTACGTATTGGGTTAGATTAGAACACTTTGATTCTGAATCAATTGAATTTTGACAGGAAAAAAGAGATGTGATTATAAGTACAACTAAAACACTTCTCATAATTGTTTGATATTTCATTTCAATAAGACAGTCACAATAATAAAGCAAGATGTCATTCAATAATGTTTAAACCCATCATCCAATAGGGGTCTTAATCTGCCTAATTAAAACTAATATCCTTGAATCTTCCATTTTTTACGAAGAACGTATCATTTTTGCTATCTGATACTGCTGTAAACTCAAACTCTCCTGACACCAGTTTGTTTGGTTCATCAAAATCAGTTAACAACAAGTAGAATGCTGGTGAATCAACCTCTGCAGATCGAGCCTCATATATTGAATTATTTGAAGCTGAGACCTCGTTATATTGCCCAAAACCAACCAAGTAAGGAGGAATATCCAATCCAATTCTATTAAACCCATAAAATTCGTCTCCTACCTGGAATCCATCGGTGCTATCGGTTCCAATGACAATACTAATTACATCCGTAGAGTTATCATCATTTCTATCTCTTAAATAAATGATCAAACCTCCCCCAGATGGACCAGTGTAGTCTAAAATGGCGTTTGCAAGAATTTCTTTGCCATTAGGGAATTCTTCACCGTTTATATTCGCAGAAAAGGAGTACTGAGGAGGGTTATCTCCTGGAGGGTTATTTGAACTTGTCTCTTTTTGACAGGAAACAACAAACAGTATGACGAGTAGTCCGACTTTTCTAATCATATTTTATATCAGTAAATACGCCTTGCGTAATTGAGTAAACATTGTTGTCGTTATCAATAGATTCAAACCAAAATTCACCTGAAATAACCTTGTTAGTTAAATCGTGTTTAGTGATTCTTAAATATGCATTTGTATCTGACTCACTCAACATTACATCCCCAGAAATGTTAGTTGTATTATATGCCCCCAGCATGAAACGCGTAGAATCCGAACTTGTGTATCCAAAAAATTCTTCTCCTGTAAGAATCGGTGAGTTTGGTGACTTTATTGCATTTATCAAAATTTGCTCTAAACCGACTCCTGTACTTGATGCGCTCGACAAGCCAATCACCAGGTGGTTTGTGTTAATGCCTAGCGTATCTGTTTCATTAAAAAGCACTGTTGTGAAATTATTCTGGTATGGCGGCCAATTCACACTATTTACAAGAGCTGAAAAAGAAGAGTTTCTATTAGTTCCTGATGACCCTGTAGTTTGTTTTTTGCATGAGATTGACACCAAAATGAGTAAAAGAGTAATTGACTTGATGTAGGCTTTCATTGTGAGGGGTTTTCCCTGCAATATACAATTTTAAACCCTCTTTTTCTGGCAGTTACAATGAAGCGCAATTTCTTGTAATGGATTCTCGGAAGATCGAAAACCGCCTAGATGGTTCCCTTTAACTTTGGCACCTTTCTTCCGTATAAAACCACATATCCATAACACACTAAAACAAGAATGAATGCTGCTTTAAACCCTGTCATATCAGTAAAAAACCCATATAGTGGTGGTATAAAGGCACCACCCGCAATGGCTGTACAAAGAATTCCAGAACCCTCTGGTTTAAGTTCTCCTAAGTCCTCGATAGCCAAACTAAAAATGGTCGGGAACATAATAGAGTTAAAGAAACCCACTGCTAACAAGGCCCACATAGAAACCAACCCTGACGTTGACATACTTATGAGTACAAAAGCCATCGCTAATAACCCAAATAGACTTAATACTTTATTGGGGTGAAAAATTCGCGTTAACACTGCCCCAACAAATCGACCTACCATAGCTCCACCCCAGTAAAACACTAAAAAGGTAGCTACTACTGCCTTGGCATCAATCGTATTTATGTCGCTATGGAACTTTGCTAATATAAAACGCATCAAATCATTGGTCTGAATGACTTCATTTAAATTCATATCCAGAAAATAGTTCACTGCATAACTACCAATAGCCACCTCGGCACCCACATAAAGAAAGATGCCAATGGCTCCGAATTTGAGCTTTTTATCTTTTAGGGCTTGCGTATAATTCGTTTTTGATTCTGTGTTCATAAGACCCGGTAACTTGGATACGACAACGACTAATGCCAACGCGATTAATGCCAAGGCCAGAAAAAGAAAGGGCTGTTGAACAGCACTCGCTTCCGATATATAATATACTTCTCGAGCCTCCTGACTCAAAGCAGCAATCTCTTCTGTAGTTTTGATATGATCACTTAAAATGAAAACTGCTCCAACTATGGGCGCAATGGTCGTTCCCAAAGAATTAAAGGCTTGAGATAAATTCAAGCGACTTGAAGCTCCTTTTTCATCGCCTAAAACAGTAACAAATGGATTAGCTGCCACTTGTAAAATTGTCATGCCCGAAGCAAGAATAAAATACCCGGCTAGAAATAATGGAAAAAATCGATATGAAGCTGCAGGAATGAATAACAAACATCCTAAACCCATTATCCCTAATCCAGCGATTATCCCTCTTTTATAGCCTATTCTATGAAGCAAAGTTCCTGCAGGGATAGACAC
>JAOARK010000076.1 GCA_025210575.1 Schleiferiaceae bacterium | reverse complement strand
GAGGTGGCTAGAAACCTAATAAAAATAAGTTTAAGCACAGAGCAAATAGCCGAGGTAACAGGCCTTGAGATTAAGCGTATTGAGAAATTAAGAGAGCAAATAGAGAGAAAAGAGAATCAAGAGACAAGCTAAGTATTGAAAAACTCCTAGTTTTAGAAAATCTAAAATTAGGAGTTTTTTTGGTTTGAAGATATAAAACATGAAATAAAATTTCATCAGAGAATAAATCTATTGAAATAAAAATACAGAAGTGATACAATGTACACAACAAATGAGTGAAATTTTGTTTCAGATTGTTATATTGAAACTATGAATAAGAGAGATGGAGGTCGTGTATGGTAGATTTGGATGCACTAATAACAGAGACGAGAAATCCAGAAACAAATGATATTGATCAGGTATCTACATTAGAGATGGTACAGAAGATTAACGCAGAGGATAAAAAGGTGGCTTATGCTGTTGAAAAAGAGGGCGAAAATATAGCCATTGCTGTAGATGCGATCTATGAAAAGTTAAAAAATGGTGGAAGACTTATATACATGGGAGCTGGAACTAGCGGACGCTTGGGTATTTTAGATGCTTCTGAATGTCCACCAACATATGGTGTGAGTGAAGAATTGGTCAGAGGGTTGATTGCCGGAGGACATGAAGCTATTTTTCGAGCAGTAGAGGGTGCTGAGGATGATAGAGAACTGGGCAAGAAGGATTTGCAGGAAATCGATTTCGATGAAAAGGATGCACTAGTAGGAATTGCGGCTAGTGGACGTACTCCTTATGTTATTGGAGGGCTAGAATATGCAAATAGTATCGGATGTACGACTATAGGGGTGACATGTAATCCGGCATCGGAGATTTCACAAATTGCCAAAATCAGTATTTCACCAGTTGTTGGCCCAGAAGCGGTAACTGGATCAACAAGGATGAAAGCAGGAACTGCACAAAAGCTGGTATTAAATACATTAACTACAGCTACTATGATCAAACTGGGAAAGGTATATGGGAATTTGATGGTGGATGTGCAGCCTTCGAATGAAAAATTGATTGAGAGGTGTAAGCGAATTGTCGTAGAAGCGACAAACGTGACTATAGAGGAAGCAACGCATTGTTTAGAGAAGACCGATTATAATGTGAAATTAGCGATTTTGTTGATTCAAACAGGGGCTGAAGTGGAAGAAGGAAGAAAAGTACTTAAAGAGTGTGATGGATACCTTACGAAAGCGATTCAAATGATCAAAGAATTATAATCAAAGATTGGGGGAGATGAAATGAGTAATCAAGAGTTATTAGGAAAAATTGTTGAACTGGTTGGTGGAAGAGAAAATATTCAAAGTGCAGTTAATTGTATGACGCGCTTGAGATTGTATCTTCGAGATGACAGCTTGGTAAAGATGGCAGAGTTAAAAAGTGTAGATGGTGTATTGGGCGTAGTGGAAGATGAAACGCTGCAAGTGGTTGTTGGACCGGGTACGGCAGCAAAGTTATTGGAATTGTATAAAGAGGGTGCTGATGGCAAAGAGGATTTAGCCGTGGGCGAGGACTGGCAAGCTAATAAAGCAAAGCTAAAAGGAAAGCAAAAACAAAGCAGGTTAAAGCAGGGACTTAGAACTATTGGGGAAATTTTTATTCCTTTGATCCCAGCAATCATTGCAGCAGGAATTTTCAATGGATTTGGAGGATTGATTACAAATCTTCAAAATACGGAGATACTTGCTAAAACAGAGTTTTGGAATGTTACAAGGTTGATTTTATCGTTGCTAGGAGGTTCGTTTCTTGGTTACTTTACTATATTTACGGGTATCAATGCAGCCAAGAACTTTGGAGCAACTGAAGCTCTAGGTGGAATGGTTGGTGCTCTTACGGTGATGGGACAAATTAATGATATCTCCGCAGCTATTGGGATGTACAATGCTGAGTCACCACTTAATTCCATATTGCGATCAGGAAAGGGTGGAGTTATCGGAGTCATAATTGGTGTGTATATTTTAGCTAAGGTAGAAAAGAAAGTGCGTAAAGTTGTACCTGATGTGCTAGATTTGATTGTGACACCATTGGTTACATTGCTGGCAATGGCGATTGCAATGATTTTTGTTATTATGCCTCTTTCTGGAATATTTTCTGATTGGTTAGTAGGTGCATTGCAATTGCTAGTTGGTTCTACGAATCCAGTACTGAGTGTTCTTTCAGGATTTGTACTTTCTGCATTGTTCTTGCCAATGGTATTGCTTGGACTTCATCACGGACTTATTCCAATTTACGCAGTTCAGTTAGAGCAAATGGGAGGTGTGTCATTGTTCCCAGTATTAGCAATGGCAGGAGCTGGTCAAGTTGGAGCTGCAATAGCTATTTATTTGAAAGCGAAGAGAACTAATAATCATAAATTGACACAAATCATATCTGGTGCTCTACCAGCTGGAATTTTGGGAATTGGTGAGCCGCTTATTTACGGGGTTACTCTTCCACTTGGAAAACCATTTATTACTGCAGGAATAGGAGCTGGATTTGGTGGAGCATATGTGATGCTGCAACATGTAATGGCAAGTGCATGGGGACCATCAGGAGTGACGGCTATACCATTGATGCAGCCGGGATCTATGCTTAATTATTTCATAGGTTTGATTATTGCTTATATTGGTGGTTTTGTCGTTACAACATTATTTTTAAAGGATCGCGAAATACAGGAGTTTGAGTAAAATATTCAAGAATTATCATAAAGAATACTAAATAATATTAAATGCACCTCTTGCCTACATAGAGATAGGTGAAGGGTGCATTTTGTTAAAGAGAAAAAGTAGGAGGAATTTGAATGTTTGGAATATCAATCTATGCAGGAATGGAACAAAGCCTAGAGGAGAATTTAGCATATTTGCATGAGGCAAAAGAATGTGGGATTACACATATATTTACTTCTTTTCATATTCCAGAGGTCAAGCAATCTTTTAAAAGAGAAAGTGATATTCTATTAAGAGAAGCAAAGAATCTGGGTATGAAAGTGATGGCGGATATATCGAAAGGGTATTTTAACGAAGAGGAAATTCAAAAATACGAATTTGAATCTCTTAGATTGGATTTTGGGTTTGAATTAAGTGAAATCGCGGATATGACAAGGAAATATGATCATCATATTGTGTTCAATGCGAGCACTTTAACAAGAAGTCAAATTGAGGAGTTGATTAGTTACGGTGCTGATCTATCTAAAGTGGATGCATGCCACAATTTCTATCCAAGAGAAGATACTGGAATTTCTGAAGAACTGATGATTGAGAGAAATGAAGTCATGAAGGAATATGGACTTAGAACAATGGCTTTTGTGCCGTCTCATCACAAAACGAGAGGACCAATACATTGTGGGTTACCGACTTTGGAAAAGCACCGAAATATAGATTCTATGATTGCAGCTCAGCATTTAATTAGAAGACAAAATGATGTGATTTTTATTGGAGATACAAGAGCGTCTAAAAGAGAGCTGATTTGTTTAGGTAAAATCCAAAAAGATATCATGTTACTCCCTATAGAGTTACAAAAAGGAATTTCAGAAGTTGAAAGAAACTTACTCAGGCAAATTCATACAAATCGAACGGATCCAGGGGAATATGTGATTCGCTCGCAGGAAGCAAGATTGATAAAAAATGGAAAGATTAGCCCTAATAATCAGCAGGAGAGAAATAAGTACAGCGTAACAATAGATAATGAATTGTACGCACGCTATGAGGGTGAGTTACAAATTTTGAGAAAAGCACTAAAAAAAGACGAAAGAGTGAATGTGGTTGCAGATGCTCAAGAGGCGAAGATTCTAATAGATATGATCCAGCCTGGAGAAAAATTTGCTTTTGATTTTGAAGACAAATAATTTTTTGAATATGTTTTAGATGTGATATAATAAGGAAAAACAAACAAGGAATCATAAAAAAGGACTTCATTATTTTGAAAATGGAGTTGTTTTTTTGAATATGCCTAAAAAGGAGCGGATTATGAGTTGTATTTTGAGAATGAAAGAACTGCAAAAAGAATTTACGGGAACCGAGAAAAAGATAGCAAAATACATTTTGGAAAATCCCAGCGCAGTGAGCAAACATAATGCAGCTTCCCTAGGAGATATATGTCAAGCTAGTGCTGCAAGTATCATTCGTTTTTCTAAAAAGATTGGGTATAAAGGGTTTTCAGAATTTAAAATTGCTTTGGCTGCAGAAGTAGGCAAAATGGGATCAGAAGAAGACGAAATTTATGAAGCAGTAAAAAAACAAGATACTACAAAAGAAATTATTCAAAAAATAGGACAGGGCAATATCCAAGCTATCGCAGATACATTGCAGATATTAGATGAGGAACAGATAGAAAAAGCTATCAGAGAATTGTCAGAGGCGAAACAGATAGCTATATTCGGAGTTGGAGCATCTGGACTAGTTGCCCAAGATTTTGCCCATAAGCTTATGCGAATCGGCAAAAATGTGGTGATTTATTCAGATAGCCATAGCCAGCTAGCAGCTGCCGTTCATTTGAAAACAGGGGATGTAGCGTTTGGAATTTCACACAGCGGAAAATCTTTGGAAACTCATAAATGTTTGCAAAAAGCAAAAGAGAATGGAGCGACGGTTATTTCATTAACCAAATATGGACATAATCCTATCAGTCAGTTAGCTGATATTCCAATTTATGTAGCGGGTGAGGAAAAGAATTTAAGAACTGCAGCTATTGTATCACGGATTGCGCAGCTTACTGTAATTGATATACTATTTATTGGAATTGCCAAACAAGATTTTTCGCATATATCAGAAGTTATACAATCCACACGGTTGATGGTAGAGCCATTTAAATTGTAACAAGAGACGGTTCGTGTTTTTAGTTGTATAATTTTGTATGAAAATACTAAATGAGAATTATCCTGAATTGAATTTGCGGATGGTAGATTAATGACGAAAATAAATATCAAAAGGAGAGCTAGATTTGTATACAGCAGACTATTTTATCAAAAAATTGGACATGAATTCTCACCCCGAAGGTGGATTTTATAAAGAAACTTTTGTTTCAGAGCAAGATATCACAGACAATGATTTAGATGTAAATTTTGAAGGTTCTAGAAGGTTGTGGTCAAGTATTTATTTTTTATTGGAAGATGGAGAAGTTTCAAATTTTCACAGACTTAAAT
>JAOARK010000075.1 GCA_025210575.1 Schleiferiaceae bacterium | reverse complement strand
TTTTACACCTCTGGAGTTATTTGTCTCAAAGGGCTTATGTCATCGATTATGATTACCCCTCTACCATGAGTTCCCATAACTAATGCATATGCTTTTGGCTGTATATCCATATCTCTTACCCCAGCGTTTGGCTTATTATTCTCAAATCTAGTCCAGCTCTCACCCCCGTCTAAGGAGATGTATAGACCAAATTCTGTCCCTAAAAACAACAGATTTGGATTCACCATATCTTGGCGAATACTCAGAGCATATCCTTCAATGTCACCTGTAGTTATACTTTTCCAGGTTTTACCTAAGTCTCTAGTTTTAAACACATAAGGTTTTTTATCTCCATTTCTGTGATTATCAAAAGTTACGAAAGCCACATCACCATCAAATCTTCCAGGCTCAATAAATGAGACCCAATTTCCTTCCGGTAAACCTTCGATATTCTCTACCACATTTTCCCAAGAATTCCCTTGATTATCTGTCACCTGTAAATTACCGTCATCTGTTCCCACCCAAATGGTATTTTCATCTTCATAAGCCTCGGCAATAGCGTAGATCGTTGTGTTATTTTCTGCAGTCGAATTATCAACAGTTAAACCACCCGTTAGTTTTTGTCTTTGTCTATTTTTATCGTTAGTGGTCAAATCTCCTGAAATTCTTTTCCAGCTATCTCCCATATCTTCGCTCATAAAAAGATACTGAGCTCCAAAATAGAGCCGGTCTGCATTGGTCTCGCTAAGGTGAATAGGTGCATTCCAATTGTATCTAAAAGGCTCTTCACCTTTAGACGGATAAGGCTTAATATCTTTAGCTTGGCCTGTTTTCTTATTGTAGCGGACCATCTGACCGCCTTGATACTCACTGTAAATTATATCTGGATTTGATTTATGTGCGAATGAATAAAACCCATCACCACCGAAGGTAGATTTCCAGTCGCTATTGGTTATACCACCTGCCTTTTGGCTAGGTGCATACCAGGAACCATTGTCTTGTAAACCCCCGTAAACATTAAAAGGCTCTGCATTATCAACGCTTACATGATAGAATTGAGAAACCGGTAAATTCATATACATTTTAAAAAGATACCCTCCGTCATACGATTCATATACTCCCCCATCTGTTCCAGCGATAACGTGCTTTTCATTATTCGGGTCAACCCACATGCAATGAATATCTGAATGCACTCCACTTCCAACTGTTCTGAAAGATTTACCTCCATCATTACTAATTGACAGGTTTAATCCTGCTTTTAATAAAGTGGAATCATTATGTGGAGATACTTCCAAACGTGAAAAGTAGAATGGACGAACAGTAACACCAAAAACACCTGTTACTCGCTCCCAGTTTTCTCCAGCATCTTCAGAAGTATATAATCCTCGAGCTTTTTCATCTTCCATTTCAACTGTAGCGTAAAGCTTATTCTTGTTTGTAGGCGCTACTGCTATTGCAATTCTACCTTTAGGAGCATTAGTCAGTCCATTTTCTTTCTTGCTCCAAGTCTTACCTCCATCCGTAGACTTATATAAACCACTTTTGTTAGTGTATCCTTTTATATGCTTTAAGCCCGAATCAAAAAAATCAGGATACCTTCTGTGACTCCACATTGCTGCATACAACACATTCGGATCTTCAGGATCTACAGCTAAATCTGCACATCCAGTATGCTCATCGAGATAAAGAATTCTGTTCCAAGAGTTACCTCCATCTTCAGTAATGTAAACACCACGCTCCTCATTAGAACTCCAAAGTTGCCCTTGTACGGCTACATAAACCACATTTGGGTCCGTTGGGTGGATAATAATATCGCTGATACGCTCACTTTCTGGTAACCCCATAAATTTCCAGGTAGACCCTCCATTCGTAGTTTTATAGATCCCTGTTCCAACCGAGGTGCTATTTCTAACCCAAGGTTCTCCAGTTCCGACCCACACAGTGTCTGGATTGTTTTGATCAATAGCAATCTTTCCGATCGACATTGTATGTTCATCAAAAACAGGTCTGAAACTGACACCAGCACTCACTGACTTCCAAACTCCTCCGCCAGCAGCACCAACATACATTACAGTTGGATCGCTGTCTACAACGGCTAAGTCAGAAATTCTTCCGCTCATAGAAGCGGGACCTATTTGTCTGGCGCGCATGGCTCCAAACATAGATTTTCCATCGATTTTAGTTTGGCTATGACTTTGAAAAGGAATCGCTCCTAAAATCACAGCCATTATGATTAGTTTCTTCATAGTAATGGTTTTGAGAGAAAAAACCCCGTATCCAAAGGAACGGGGTTTAAGAATTTTAAAATGAAAATTATTCAGTTGCAGGCATTTCGAATAGACTATCCTCCATCTCACCATTTACAATAACGTTTTCTATCACAATGGTACTTACTGTTTGACCAGACATTTTTGTCTCCATATAATAAGGCATAATCACGCCAAACTCAGTTTCCTGATAATCACTGTAGTAGGTTTCTGTTACAGTTCCTTTAGAGGGGCCAGTTTTTACTGTAGTACTAGTCATGATCGGAACAAAATTTTCAGTATCGAAATAGTGGTACTCAACAGAATCGTCTTTGTCGTTATTCTTGTTCTTGTGTACCTTCAGCTTGTAGCAGTTAACACCATCAATTACTTCTTCTCCCTCAAGGGTAATCTCATGACCTTTTTCTTTGTAGTTAATATACTCTGGTTCGAAAACCGCTTCTTCCTCAAGCTCTTTAATTTCTTCTTCTGTCATCTTACTTGCAGTGCTACCACCAGCAAATGGATTTAATGTCCACCCAATTTTCCCATCGTAACATTGAGGGATCATCTTCTTTCCCTGAATATCAACTTCCACCTTGAGTTTATTTGGAGTCTTTTGATAAAATATAAATGGGAAATCTCCTTGTGGTGACGGTACATTCCCTTCCATCTTCACAGTTTGCATTTTTTGCCAAAGTGCAACACCACCGGTGTTTTCAAAATAATTCTTTAGGATTTCATCAACCGTAATAGCTTTGATGCTTAAGACTGAAAAGCTAAGGGTAAGGAGTAATACGATTTTCTTCATTGTTTTAATTTTAGTTATACATTTTATTAGATCGATTCAATAGGTATGGTGAATTTTGTATTGCTGAATAAGCAGATCATTTCAATTTTTGATTCACTTACAGGATTTAATTGTATGGTAAACTGTTCTGTACTTTTTAAAGTTCTTTCATGTGGCACATAAATAGAAACTACGTCTGTAGTGTGGTCAGGTTCTGAATAACCCCAATTA
Organism: Schleiferiaceae bacterium; assembly: GCA_025210575.1. Taxonomy (GTDB): domain Bacteria; phylum Bacteroidota; class Bacteroidia; order Flavobacteriales; family Schleiferiaceae; genus JAOARK01. The sequence continues at coordinate 1,541 of JAOARK010000075.1, read as the reverse complement.
TTATTATCAGAATTGAGGAATATGTTAAACGATTCCTTACCTGGAATAGCATAGATGGCATAAGTTCCAGCTTCGACTACCTCTTCTCCCAGTGTTACATTTTTGCTAAACTTGATTTGAGTCGCTTCATTTGCGCCAAGTCTCCAATATTCGCCATAAGGTTGCAGGGCCCCTTCATCTTCTTCTCCGAAAATTAAACGACCTCTAACAGAGGGCCTGCTGTAATCAACTGAAACTACCAATTCACCAAGTTCGGTCGAAACTTCTCCTGGCGGAGATAAAGTTCGGTTTCTGTTATTTAAATAAGCTAATACCCCAACAACCATCAGTAAGAACAACCCGACAGAAATGAATATTTTTTTCTTCATTAAAGAATTATAAGGTGTACGAATTTAAATATTTTGGTTTCCAAGACCTACCTTTTTTCATCGGTCTTCAATATCCAAATTTAGCTTCACAAAACATTTCTTTTTAACACTGCTTAACGGAGTTACCAAATGCGTTAACAGAATATTACAATACTCTACATTAGCACCCTCAAAAAAAACAAAGGCTTTGATCGAAATCGGGAAATATCATTTAGTAACTGTAAAAGCTAAATCTGGAAAGGGCTGGGATCTTTTAAGCGATACCAACGAGCGCATCTTCTTGCCTGATTTTGAAACTGATTTAGAATTTAACCCTGGAGATGAAATAGAAGTCTTTGTGTATCGCAATCATCGCGGAGACCTTACTGGTTCTACTAAAGAGGCAAATGTTTTAGTGAACACCTTTGGGTATTTAAAGGTGAAAAGCAACAGTAATTTTGGTGCTTTCATGGATTGGGGTATTTCAAAAGATTTACTTATTCCTTTAAGCCAACAACATAGAAGCTTAGAATCTAATGGCTGGTATATTGTTTACTGTTACCTCGATGAAAAGACAGGTAAACTAGCCGGAAGTACTAAAACAAATCATTTCCTAAAACCTTGCGAGGGTCAATTAGCGGTTGGAGACAAAGTTGAAATCCTTGTAGTAGACGAATCTGATTTAGGGATAAATGTAATTGTGGAAAACGCTTATCGCGGGTTGATCTTCAGGAATGAGAATTTTAAAGATCTACACACGGGAGATCGAACAATCGCTTTTGTAAAGAACATCCGTGAAGATGGAAAGATTGACATCCGCCTAAATAAAGAAGGATTAGAAGGGCTTGATGAATCTGCAAAACTTCTCCTTGAACATCTAGAAGCCAATAATGGATTTCTTCCTTTAACAGATAAAAGCGCCCCAGAAGATATTTATGAAGAACTTGAGATGAGTAAGAAAGCTTTCAAACGCTCTGTGGGTATCCTTTACAAACAAAGAAAGATATCTATAGATGAAAACGGGATTCAGCTTATTTCTTAGTGTTCATGCGCTATTTCAACACGCTCTTTTTGAAGACTTTACCTGAAGGTTAAATTTTTGAAAATCAATAGGTTTAGCGTAAGTATTTCTACTATTTTCGCGCCCTTAAAATTTTAGCAAATGATAGCCGCACAGAATATTTCTTTACAATA
>JAOARK010000074.1 GCA_025210575.1 Schleiferiaceae bacterium | reverse complement strand
CTTCCATTGCATCTTTAAGATCATTAATTGCATCATAGATGATTGAGTATGTTCTGATATCGATTTCTTCCTTATCGGCAACTTGTCTTGCATTACCCATTGGGCGTACGTTAAATCCAATAATTACCGCGTCTGAAGCTGATGCTAATAACACATCACTTTCTGTAATGGCTCCAACCGCTTTATGAATAATATTCACTTGAATTTCTTCAGTTGATAATTTCTGGAATGAATCTGTTAATGCTTCCACTGATCCATCTACATCACCTTTAAGAATAATATTTAATTCTTTAAAGTCTCCTAATGCAATACGACGACCAATTTCATCAAGTGTAATATGACGTTGTGTTCTTACCGATTGCTCACGCTGTAATTGTGTACGTTTTGCAGCAATAGATTTTGCTTCACGCTCATCACTAAAGACATTAAACTTATCTCCTGCTTGAGGTGCTCCATCTAATCCAAGTATTGATACAGGCGTTGATGGTCCAGCTTCTTTAATCTTATGACCTCTTTCGTCATGCATTGCTTTAACTTTACTACTGTTTTTACCAGCTAAAACATAATCTCCAATCTTTAAAGTACCAGCTTGTACTAAGATTGTTGATACATATCCACGACCTTTATCTAAGAAAGCTTCTACAACTGTTCCTACTGCAGGTTTTTTAGGATTTGCTTTAAGCTCTAATAATTCAGCTTCAAGTAATACCTTTTCTAATAAATCACTAACACCTTGTCCAGTTTTAGCAGAAATATCATGTGATTGGATTTTTCCTCCCCAATCCTCTACTAATAAATTCATATTAGCAAGACCTTCTTTAATCTTATCTGGATTTGCCGTTGGCTTATCTACCTTATTAATTGCAAATACGATTGGTACTCCAGCAGCTTGGGCATGCGAGATTGCTTCTTTTGTTTGTGGCATGATATCATCATCCGCCGCAACCACAATAATAGCAATATCTGTTACCTGCGCACCACGAGCACGCATCGCTGTAAAGGCCTCGTGACCTGGTGTATCTAAGAAGGCAATTTTTTGACCACTTTCTAAAGTCACACCGTAAGCTCCAATATGCTGTGTAATTCCTCCAGATTCACCTGCAATTACATTCTCTTCACGAATATAATCTAGTAACGATGTTTTACCATGATCAACATGTCCCATAACCGTTACAATTGGCGCTCTAGCTTCTAAATCTTCAGCTTTATCTTCAACTTCTTCGATTGCTTCTTCAATATCAGCAGTTACAAATTCAACTTCATAACCAAATTCATCTGCAACAATACTTAAAGTTTCAGCATCTAAACGTTGATTCATCGTTACCATCATTCCTAATGACATACAAGCAGAGATAACTTGCGTTACAGAAACGTTCATCATAGTAGCAACTTCACTTGCAGTTACAAACTCAGTTACTTTTAATAATTTACTTTCAGCTGCAGCTGCTGCTAATTCGCTTTCAGTCTTTTGACGGTGCTGATCTCTTTTATCTCTTCTATATTTAGCCCCTTTTCCTTTCTTCGCCTTTCCTTGAAGTTTTTCAAGTGTTTCTCTTACTTGCTTTTGTACTTCTTCTGCACTTGGCTCTTCTTTAACAACTTGTGGTCGTCTTTGATTTCTTCCTTTGAAGTTTCCTCTTTGACCCTGACGGTTATTACCGCCTTGTCTGTTATTACCTCCTTGCCCAGGACCTCCTCCTGGCTTACTTATACGCTTACGCTTTTTCTTAGCATCTGCGTTTCCGCCTTGAGGTTTCTTATCATCCTTCTTTTTCTTAGGCTTTTCAAATTGAGATAAATCAATCTTTTGACCTGTAGCTTTAGGACCAGTAAGTTTTTGATATTTTGTAGCTACTCTTTCCTCAACAATTGGTGTTGGTTCTTTCTTCACCTCTTCTACCTTTTTTGGTTTTGGAGCTGGAGCTGGAGTTCTAGCTTCTTGTTTTTTAACAGGAGGTTTTGGAGCTTTCTTTTTTGGTTCTAAGTCAATTTTTCCAACTTGCTTAGGACCTTTAAGCTCTACCTTTTTGGTTTCTTCCTTTTTAACTTCAACCTTTGGTGCTTCAACCTTTTTCTCTTCAACCACTTTTTCTACAACTGGCGGCTGCTCTTCAACTTTAGGTAGCTCAGGAGTTTTCACCTCTTCTTTAGGTGCTTCCTCTTGTTTTTCTTCTTCAGGTTTTGAAGCATTATTTTTAGAATCAAGATCTATTTTTCCAATTTGTTTTGGACCAGACAATTTTGATTTGGCTTTAACAATCTCTTGCTTCGCTGCTTCCTCTTTCTGAAGTTTTTCCTCTAACTCACGCTCACGTTCAATACGCAAAGCTTCTTTTTCTTTAAGTTTAGCTTCACTAACCTCTTGAGACTTAACCTTCTTACTAGCATCTGTCTGAAATTCATCAGAAAGAATACCATAAACTTCATTTGAAATTTTGGTAGTCGGTCGCTTCTCAATTTCTACGCCTTTGGATTCCAAGAATTCCACAGCGCGATCTAAAGAGATGTTTAACTCGCGTAATACTTTATTTAATCTAATTGTTTCAGCCATAAATTGCCTTTAAAATAACTAAAAATATTAT
>JAOARK010000073.1 GCA_025210575.1 Schleiferiaceae bacterium | reverse complement strand
GATAAGCCACTGGCTTCACAAAACGTTTAATAGCATCCTGCCCAACGGAAGTGTATTTACCATCGGTGCTGGCTGGAAAACTACCACCATGTTGCATAGCGTAACATACTTCAACACCTGTTGGCGCACCATTCATCACAATTCTCCCTGCAACTTCAGCCATCATGTTTATCAAAGATTTTTCATTTTCCATATCCAAATCGGTTGCCATAATATTCACCGTTAATTGTCCCTTAAGCTTTAGAATAGCAATCATCATTTCAGACATGTTCTCGCATTCCACAATTATTGAATAAGGACCAAATACCTCTTCATGCAGTTTTGGATTCTTATGGAATTCTTGTAGTGAAACCGTTGCTAAAGTAGCTGAAGCCAGAGACCGGTCTATTGTACCCGAAGTGATTTCAAACACACCGTTGTCTTTCATTTCATCTTTTCTTAATCCGAAATTTGATGCAATTCCTTGATTTAACATTACGCCTTCGGGTACAGCATGCAAAGCCTTTGCTAATTTGGCTTTAAAATCATCAAGTTCTTCGCCTTTAAGACCAATGAGAATACCCGGATTTGTACAAAATTGACCAACACCCAACGTTATAGAGTTGGCATACATGTCAGCCACCCCTTGTGCATCGGTCTTTAACTTATCAGGAAATAAAAGAACCGGATTAACACTCCCCATTTCGGCATAAACAGGTATCGGTTCTGGACGAGCTGCAGCAACTTCGTGTAATGCCATTCCTCCTTTTTTAGAACCGGTAAACCCAACCGCCTTTATTCGGGGATGTTTAACCAGCTCCTGCGCCATTTTATAACCAAACGTTTGAATACTGCTAAAAACACCATCGGGCATCTCTGTTCTTTTGGCTGCTTTGATAATCGCATCTGCTACCAAAGAATTGGTACCCAAGTGACTTTCATGTGCTTTAACCACAACCGGGCAGCCAGCAGCCAACGCACTAGCCGTATCGCCTCCTGCAGTTGAAAAAGCTAATGGAAAATTACTAGCCGTAAAAACTGCAACAGGTCCCAAAGGATTATTCATTTTACGGATGTCAGGCTTTGGCACCGGTGCTCGATCTGGCATAGCCGTCTCTATACGTGCCTCCACCCACGAACCTTCACGAAGCAATTGAGCAAATAAACGCAGCTGACCAGTTGTGCGCCCGCGCTCACCTTCAATTCGACCTTGAGGCAAGCCTGTTTCGGTCATGGCGCGCTGCACCAATTCATCACCAAGGTTTTCTATTTCTTCTGCAATAGCATCTAAAAATTCCGCTCTACGCGAACCTGAAAATTTACTGTATTCATTAAAGGCTAAAGCTGCCTGTAATCCCACACGCTCTATTTCTTCTTTTGAAGCCGTATAAAATTTTTCAGGTAGAAGTGACCAATCTTCCGCCTTTCGAGCAAACAATTCTTTGTTTCCTTCCGCGCTGAGTGTGTAGCCTATATGGTTCTTTCCGTGAATCATATTTAGAGATTTAAGTAATCTGGTAACGCAGGTCTATTCTGCATAGCCTCATCAATGATACGCAAAACACCTTCACGCTCTTTTCCAGCTAATGGTAAACGCGGTTCACGAACATGCTCGGTTCCAATACCGGTAGCTACTTCGGCCAACTTAATGTTTTGCACTAGTTTCGGGTTAATATCCAATTCAAGCAATGGCATAAACCATCGGTAAATATCTAAAGCTTCTTGTAGTCGACCAGCTTTTTGCAAACGGTATATAGCTACCGTCTCGGCTGGATAAGCACAAACCAATCCTGCTACCCAGCCTTCTGCTCCCATAGCCATACTTTCTAATGCCAAGGTATCCACTCCGCATAAAATCTTAAATCTATCACCAAAGCGGTTCTTCATGCGGGTGATATTAGTGATATCTCTAGTGGACTCCTTCACCGCAACGATGTTTTCACATTCTACGAGCTCTGCAAACATTTCGAGAGTTACTTCAATTTTATAATCAACCGGGTTATTGTAGACCATGATTGGCAAGTGGGTGCTGCTGGCCACTGCTTTGAAATAAGTTACCGTTTCTCTATCGTCTGCCTTATAACGCATTGGGGGCAACATCATCAGGCCATTGGCTCCATCTTCTTGTGCTTTCCTTGCCGCATCAATAGCCCCTTTTGTACTTTGCTCAGCTATATTGATGATAACAGGAACTTTACCTTCCACAATTCTCACTGCCTCTCTAACCAATGTTCTTTTCTCCTCATCTAAAAGCGTACTGGCTTCACCCAATGTTCCACCTAAAATGACCCCATCCACACCAGCTGCTAATTGGGCTTTTATGTTCACCTCAAACATTTCCAAGTCGAGCTGATCGTCTGTAGTGAACTTGGTCGTTACTGCGGGGTAAACCCCTTGCCATGAAACGTGCATATCTATTTTATTTTTCTATTGCTAATTAAATATTATTATTGTTCACCTATTGATACTATATTGTCAATTGATGTAAAATGAAGACCTTAAATTTTAAAATACCGAACACTGCAGAAGAGACTTTCCGCATTCAGGAAGATCGCTTGCCTCACTTTTACGAAAACCTTCATCAACATAATGAAATACAGATCACCTTAATAGTGAAAGGAAGAGGAACATTACTGGTGGAGGATTTCGTAGGAAACATTAAACCAGGTGATGTGTATGTGATAGGCTCAAATTCATCTCACCTCTTTAAAAGTTTAGAAAAGGACTTTACAAGTGATCAAGAAAATATTCATACCATCTCGATTTTCTTTGAGCCTCATTTTTTGGGAGACACTTTTCTCAAATTACCTGAAACACATGAGCTTCAAGAGTTCATCAAATTGACCTACAAAGGGCTTAAAGCGGGAAAAAGCCTTTCGAACAAAATTTCCATTCTTATGCATCAACTGGCCGTTGCTGAAGGATTTAAAAAGATGGTATTACTTTTTGAGGTCTTAGAAATATTGTGTTCGGCAAAAGATTATGAACTTTTAAGTAAAGCTATTCCACAACAAGTAGAAGCACCGACCAGAGAAACTCGATTGAATAACGTGTTTCAGTTTACAATGACCGAGTATGCATCAGAAATCCATCTTCCCCAAGTGGCAGATATTGCAAATATGACCGTTTCTGCTTTTTGTAAATATTTCAAGCAACATACAGCTAAAACTTACTTTCAATTCTTAAATGAAATTCGTGTGAGCAACGCTTGCAAACTGCTCAGAGAAAATAGTATTAGTATTGAAAGAGTTGCATACGAAGTTGGCTTTAATAACCTTAGTAATTTCAACAGAAAATTTAAGCAGATTAATGGAATGACTCCGAGTGCATTTCGCAAAAACTATACGCACTAAACAAGCCTAACGGTCGAGACAAATCATAAAAAAACCGCCCGAAGGCGGTTTTACTATTATTCCTCAAAAGAGAAACAACTGATGATTTATACAATAGTCTATTGAACTATTATTTTTTGTGTACTGACAGCTCCTGTCTCTATATTTTTCAAAGTAGTAAAGTATGTGCCAGGTTTTAGCTCTAAATCTAATCTGATTTGATTAGACTCATAAACATCTTGATAAAGCAACTGACCCAGGACATCAATTATCGTTACTTCAACTTCCTTTTCTTCTGCAAATCGAATATTAAATTCACCATTGGAAGGGTTAGGATAAATTTCAAAACTTCCTTCTGTCCATTCATTTATTCCGATTGAACTAAGGTCTAAGCGGAACACTTTGTTCGCATCAAAATCTACATACCAGATTTTTCCATCAGGACCAATTTTCACGCCCATAATTCCTTGTGCTCCTGTTTGGATTCTCCCTTTCTCAACAGCAGGTATAACGCTGATATCATAGATTACAATCTCACCAGTCGCATAGTCACTCACGATCATTCTATCGCCAATAACATCAATTCCTGCTGGTTGCTGAAGCCCTGTAGAAACTACAGTTTCCCAAGTATACCCGGTAACTTCTGTGTATTCTTCAACCGGCTCATAATTATGGATGTTTGAATTTCCCGAAACTGAACCAGAAGTAATATCCAGTCTATGTACTTTTTTATCTCCATGGTTTACTACGTACAACCAATTGGTCGTTTTATCAAGTACCAGATGACTTACAACTTTCTCATTCGGATCTTTTTTCACAAAATGATCGCGATAACGTCTTACAATGGCATCACCATGGTAGGATGCTCCTGGCCCATGATCTTCTTTGAAATCATAGCGAACTAAATCGTCACTTTCGCCATCAAAAACCCAAAACACATTGTCATATTCATGAGCAATTCCTTGGCTTTTTGGACTATTATGTAACATGTCTAGATGACTTCCATTTCCACCTGAAGGTTGTGCATAAATGGAAGGATCGCTACTCCATAAAGTTGGACCCGTAAACGGAGTACCCCCATTATGATTCGCATCAAAAACACCGGGTGAGGTTGCGAAATTTTCGTTTTCGCTAAAAGCAATCCCAGTTGGTAAAGACATAAAATGCCATGCGTTGCCATCTACTTTATGCACTGCAGATTGGTTTGCCTCTCCTGCATTACTCACGGTTACCGTAGACCCACCGATTTGTTCTGTTCGCTTGTTCACAATCCAAAGTTCTTTACGTGTTAATACTGGATGAAAATCAAGATCAGTAGGCTTGTTTACCTGATTCGAAGAATTTACAATCAACTTCTTATTGGGAGTAATCCCTATGTACTGATCAATAATATTCGGAATCCCAGGCCCAACTTCAAAAGCAACACTCAATGTATCATTAGAATTCAACGAATCCACTTGACCATTGACATTACTCGTCCAAACTTCAATGTTGTGGTTTCCATTCGCAATATTGAATGGATTTGGATGTGTAAAAGCATATCTTTCACCATAGGCAACAGACAACCCTGTCAAGTTTGCTGTAACGGGAACAGCTCCGTTAATACTGTAACTTACATCTAAAGAGTTCACAGTATCCTTTCCTTCATTTCTGAAGTAACCGGTCACATTATTGTTTCCAGATGCAGCGTAAGAATATGGCGTAACTAATTCATCTAGATTTACGTCTATTGCTGGAGGCTCTGAAGCACTGAATGTCCAAACAGCTCCAGCGCCATGGGCATCATTCGCTAAAGCGATGTACCCATTTACGGTAACAGAGAATCCAAAACCTCCATCACCCCAATCATCAATATAATGTAGCGTCAACGTAGTATCTTTTTTAACACACCACTTTCCTGCCGAAAACGTCAAGTGATTTCCATAGCCTCCTGGTGTTTGGTTTTGCGCTCCTCCACCATTACAGCCTACTGCATTATTGCCACCTTTTGCTATCTCATTTACACCACAAGCCGAGTTTCCATGAACTAAACTCCAATAGCCCTCATACCCGTAAGCATCTGTTTCTACAAAGACTTCTATTTCTACCTCTCCGGGATTACATTGTGAAAAAGCATTTGACACTTGTAATAAGAATACGGCAATAACCGCTGTTAAATATTTCATTGATAATCTCATTGTTTTAAAAAGGATTTGAGTACTCAGGATTGGTTAATAAATCAGTATCGGTTAAGGTGTGCAAGAAGGCCAAGAGATCGTTTTTGTCTTGAGTATCTAATCGCAAACCGGTATGCATAGTATGCTCTAGAGCTGGGTCTAAGGTTGCCGATTTTTTCAAGCCATTGTTATAATGATCAATAACATCAAGCAAGTTTGTGAAGCGACCATCGCTCATATAAGGCGGAGTAACAGCAATATTTCGCAAAGAGGGCACCTTCATCTTAGCTCTATCGGCAGGATTTCCTGTCACCTTTTCTCTACCGATGTCTGTTATTTGTTGCTCGGCATTTAGCCCATTATTCATGTATTGGTCATTCTCAAAATTCTTGGGAGAATGGCAATGTGCACAGTCTGCCCCAGATGAGTCTGGAAAAAACTCGCTATACTCCGTAAAGAACAATTTTCTTCCACGTTCTTCAGAAGGAGTTAGCGCAACTTCACCGCGAAGGTATTTATCGTATTTACTCTCAACAGAAACAATTGAATTCATGAATTGTTCCATTGCCAAACTCATCTTTTCTGCGGTAATCTCTTCGCTCCCAAAAGCCCTCATAAATTGATCTTTGTACATCTGATCGGCTTGAAGCTTATCAATAACATTGGGCAGTGTTTCTGCCATTTCTAAAGAATCTTGAATAGGCATAAGAGATTGATCTCTCAATAGATGAGCCCTTCCATCCCAGAAAAACTCATTAGTGTTCCATGCCATATTGAAGACAGCCATCGCTTGCCTTCCCCCCGGAAAACCATCAACGCCTATCGAAAATTGATTGGTATCTGAAAACGCATGCTTTTGTCTATGGCAATCTGCGCAAGACATACTGTTTCCTTTAGAAAGTTTTTTTTCATAAAACAACATTCTACCGAGTTGCACCCCTTGCTCCGTTAATGGGTTATCTGCAGCAATTGGGGGAGAAGGAAAATCTCCTATGTTCATTGCATATGGAGAAGGGTCATATTGTACTCCTGTATTGGGAGCAGGCTCATCTTTTTTACAGCTTTGCGCCAATACTATAAAGCCTAACAGGGCCATGCCTGCCAGGTAAGTCTTTCTCAATTTCATGACTAAATCTCTATTTACTAACGATAAGCTTTTGTGTAGAAACCGCAGATCCTTGAGCATCTATTAATGAAACAAAGTAGATTCCAGATGTCTCAAGATCAAGCTGAACCTTATTGTTCGAAATTTCATTAATGTGCAATACTTCTTGCCCAACCATGTTGGTTACTGAAAGAGAAAATCCTTTTAAATCGTTCACTTCTAAAAAAGCCAAGCCAGATGATGGGTTTGGATACAATTTAAACTCTGGCTTCTCTTGCTCTTCAAGACTCACAGAATTTGCTCCATCAGCCGCTAGAAATACGTGTCTCGTAAAATTGATAAGTACATCTTCAGCTTCGTCCGTTTCCCCGTGATTGAACAATCCGTTGCTTACGTCAATGTTATCTAAACCTCTTGTATAATCAGCTGTCAAATCAATATTTAGATCTCCACCACTTGGTGTTCCTGCTGTAGCAATAGTCATTGGAAAGTAGTTACCATCGCCTAATGCATGAATTTGAAAAGTCTGATTTAAGGAGGCTCCACCTTTACCTTCATAAGCTACAAAGCGGTACCCTGCACTCCAACCCCAATGCATTGATGGGAACTGAGGTGCTAATGGATGACCAGTTGGGTAAGCTGAAGGATCAGAATGATTTACAGATTGCTCTACGCCAACCGCAAATTGTACTGCTTCCAGATTAGAAATATTAAAGTTTCCTAAATTCTCATTCACCGGGATTGTGGCATCAACTAGAATCCAAGTGTTAGCCACTGGAGTTTTTTGACCCCCATCATGAATTAATATAATTTGAGATATATAATACTCTAAGCGAGTAACACTAAAAGTGTTGCCTAGGTTATTACTTGTAGCGGTATTGTAAGAAAAAGGGTTACCAGCTAGTGTATGGTCTATTTTAAAATAAACATCTTTTTGTGCCCAAAGTGATAAGGAACAAACAAATGCGAGTAAGGTTAATATTCTTTTATTCATTTTATATCGTTGTTATCGTGAATGTCTTGTTATTTCAAAGTGCCCACAAAGGCAGTTTCAATATTAAATCTAGCTCTACAAAAATGTAAAGATTTTTGAAGTTTAAAATTGAAATTTAGCTAAAGGCATAGCTTTAGTCAACTGAAAATCAAATTAGAAAACGCTCTAACCGAATAAAAATTGGTATTGATTCTGGAGGGGGACGCTCAAGATTGGGACTGTTTACCTTAAGTAATGGAGCAGAAAACGCCTTTTTTTCCAGCTTATTTACAGTAACATCTTCAAATACAAATCCCTTAACTAAGTTATCTTTCTCAAAATCAAATGACTTGTAAAACTGAGATTCGGTTTTGCAGCATGGCACTGAACTCAAAACAAGTTTTTCCGGGTTGCAAGAATTGAACTCTAATCTATCAGCACCTCCACACTCTTCAACTTCATAGTTGAAAGATTTAGAGACCACTTTTCCTTTGCAAAAATGCTTGGCTATGTTCAACCCTCCCGAATAGCCGATCACTATTACGGAAATAAACATTGCAAATATGGTCTTCAAAAATCTCAAGTTGGGCAAATATAACATTCTTGATTCGGAACTCAGTACTGGTTTTCAACGAGTTAATAATTTTACAACAGGAATTAAAAATCGAACAAAGAATTGCCCAGTGTAACATTTGGTCAATAAATTGGAAACTTTCAGACAAACTTTGAACTTTTCATACCAATTATCTTAGCGTCACCAAACGAGCCTAACCAACCAATGCTAAACGGTAAACCGAGCAGCAAATTAGCAAACCTAAGCTAAGCAACCTAAGCAAAAAAGTCGAGCCCACACCAGCTCGACTTTTTTAATTTACACCTTATTTTACGAGCTCTTTAAAACCATCTTTTATGAAAAAGCGGATTCTCTTTTTATCCTTAATTCTATGCTCTATTCTTCATGCTCAATATTTCCAAATGGGCATTGGACTTTCAGGAACGAATACTATATATTCCAAAGGCAACGGTATCTACCTTGAAAAAAATGCTACGACCGAAAACCCTTGGGGCATTGGCTTAGAGATTTCTGTTGAATATCATTTTAATCCAAATTGGGCAATACGTTCTGGTATAGGTGTGCAACAGAAATCTTATCGATTTGAACTTGATAATTTGACCTTCCCTAATTTTTCTCAAGCAGGAGCTTATTTCATCAATCCAAAGATTCACAGCAACCAAATTCCAATTTTATTAAGCTACAATAGAGAACTTAAAAATGGTAGCACTTTAGATCTTCAATTTGGGCCCGTATTCTCTTATGATGTTACACATAGAATCGAAAGTGGAAGCAAAAGCTTTGGAGAATACACAGGACCAGATACTGCAATCTTCGTAGCCTATGATTTCCCTAAAAATCTGGACAACACCTTTGCCTTGACTGCTTTTGTGGGTGTTGCTTATACCACAATTAAAGATCAAAAAAGACAACACCAAATACGGCTGTCTTATGAATATGGGCTATACACTTCCGTGCCGCAAAGCATGAACCTTTTGATCAGCGATTCTGAATACACCAGAGCTTATTCAGCAAAAGTAGAACCCCTTCTCTCTATGATACGATTAACCTTTACCATGTACCCCGACTTTCTCAACTTTAAATGACCTCAACAATAGATATCGGGCTAAAAGAAAACTGGAAGCAATTTACCTTGCTCGTGCTTGTCAATGGTTTTGTTGGCGGCATGGTAGGCCTTGAGCGCACTATATTCCCTCAATTTGCAGAAGAAGAATTTGGGGTTGAATCAAGCGCAGCCATTCTGTCTTTCATCATCGCTTTTGGAATTTCCAAGGCACTTGCCAATTATTTTGCTGGAAAGCTAGCTAACAAGTTTGGAAGGAAAAACTTACTTGTCTATGGATGGTTTATCGCGCTCCCTGTTCCATTCATTCTATTGAATGCAACAAGCTGGAACCTCGTTATTCTTGCTAATATTCTTTTAGGTGTGAGCCAAGGTTTAACCTGGAGTAGCACAGTAGTAATGAAGATAGATCTGGTGGGCCCAAAAAACAGAGGCTTCGCTATGGGCCTCAATGAATTTGCTGGATACCTGGCAGTGGGTGTAGTTGCTTTTCTTACTGGTTGGCTCGCTGAAGAGTACGGAGTGCTCCCTTATCCATTCTATCTGGGTATTGCTATAGCAGTTATCGGGACCGTATTGTCCATTGTCTTTGTACGTGATACGCGACACTTTGTGCATCAGGAAGCTCAACAAGTAACAGCACAAACGCAAGAAAAGGTGTTCTTGGAAACCACATTTAAAAACCCCACTTTAAGTTCTGTAACACAAGCCGGTTTGGTAAACAACTTGAATGACGGCATGATTTGGGGATTACTCCCCATGGTGCTACTCACTTTAGAATTTAATTTGGAACGTATTGGAATTGTGGCTGCTGTTTACCCTACCGTTTGGGGCATTTGCCAATTGTTTACAGGTAAGATGGCCGATCATTACAACCACAAACACATGCTGGTATTCGGAATGCTTTTGCAAGGTGTCGCCATTATTGGCATTGGATATACCGAAAACTACGCAGCCTTAATTGTCCTTGCGGCCATTTTAGGATTTGGCACTGCTTTGGTTTACCCCACTTTTTTGGCCGCCATTGCCGATACTACCCATCCGCAGCAGCGTGCTGAAAGCATTGGTGTATTTCGTCTTTGGCGAGATTTGGGCTATGCTGTTGGCGCTTTGCTCTCAGGTGTAATTGCGGAGTTTTATGGATTAACTCCTGCCATTCTTAGCATCGGTATTCTCACACTATTGTCTGGGCTACTTATTCAAGTAAGAATGCCTAGATAATTTATTGAATCACCAACTTTTTGGGTGAACTTCTTCCCACTTGAACGAAATAAATACCCGGTGGTAATACTCCAAGCGGTACGAGCTCTTTTTGCATCTCCAATGATTTTTCTAGAACGATTTTTCCCGAGACTTCAAACACTTTGAGTTGCTCCACTTTTTCAACGGAACGTTGAATAGTAATAGTTTCACTTGCCGGATTAGGGAACAGTTCATAATTACTATTCTTCACAAATTCTGATGTTGAAACGTAATTCTGATGAATCGTCAAATAAACTACTTCATTCGCTTGCTGAGAGAAAGAACAACTATCTAAAGTATTGGAGTTGAAAACAACCGGAAACGTTTTGGACGATAAACCTTGCAGATGGCCTGCATCAGCAACATAACTAAAACCACCTTGAACTGAATTTACTCCCACAAAACCACTGGGTGCATTAAAATCTGCACATGCACTTTGACAAATACCCATGGTGCCGTTTGTGTTCGAGAATATTGTGCTCGCGCCTATTAGGTAAATGCTATCGCTAGTTGCCGAGTTTGACACAACATCAAAATAAACGGAATCTCCAATATTTAAATCAATGTAGCGT
>JAOARK010000072.1 GCA_025210575.1 Schleiferiaceae bacterium | reverse complement strand
CTCTTACGGTTTGTGTTAAATCCTGTGCACTTAAAGTGATGCTAAAGAGAAGGATTAGGAAAGTAAGTTTTTTCATACGTTTTGTTTGCGTTCCAAAAATCATGCAATTTTTTACAGTAATAATTGATGTATGGTAAGAAATTGACTTTTGCATTCAGAAGGCTAAAATTCATCTACCGATGATTAGAAAAAAAAAAGTTGATGAAGTGTTGGAGTTGAGGAATGAGCCGTAAGAATAATAGGATTGGTTGTTTCCAAGGCTATAATGATTTGTCTAATACAACTTCTTTTTTCAATCGTGAAAACGACTCGGGTGTGACACCCAAATATGAGGCCAAATGTTTCTGAGAAATGGTCAAAACCAAATTTGGATTTTTATGGAGAAGCGCCAAGTAACGCTCTTTTGCTGACTTTGTGAGTAACTCTATTTCACGATGCTCTTTCCAAATGTATAGCCCTTCTGCAGACAACCTCCCCATGCGTTCACCAGATTTAGATTTTTGGTAGAGCGCCTCAAGGTTGTCTTTATGAATGGAAATCATTTCTAAAGAAGAAAGGGCTTGCAGAGAGGTTTGACTTGGCGTTTGAGAAATAAATGAAGCATAAGAAGAAAGAAAATCTCCAGCAAACCCAAATTGAATAGTGTATTCTTTTCCTTCTTTAGAAAGAACAAATACTCTACCTAATCCTTCAGTAACAAAGTTCAAGTAGTTTTCAACCTCACCAGCTTTGGTGATGATATCTCCTTTTTTAAAGTTTCTAACCACCGAAAGATCTCGATACGATTTCCATTCATCGGGTTCAAAATCTACATATTGATCAAATACAGATTTAAGCAGGTTGAAGTTCTTCATTTTTGTGTTTTGGCTATGGACAACAAATTTATAAAACTACTTTAGCGCCATGATTCTGGTTACTGGAGCAACAGGCTTAGTAGGAAGCCATTTGGTATTAAATCTTCTTCAGAAAGGTAAGGAAGTTAAGGCTCTAAAAAGATCTTCTAGCGACATTTCTAAAACATTAAAAGTCTTCTCATATTATGCTGAGAATGCTCAAGAATTATTTGATAAAATAACTTGGGTTGACGTTAATTTAATGGATGTGGATGATGTAATGGAATCAACGGCAGGTGCTCAAGAAATCTATCATTGTGCAGCTATGGTTTCATTTGCACCAAGAGACAAAAAGAAATTATTGAAGTACAACTCAGGAATTACTGCTAACCTGGTGAATGCCGCTTTAACGAACAATATTTCTAAGTTTTGTTTTGTGAGTTCTGTATCCGTTTTAGATCGTTCTTCTGAAGGACCAACTTCTGAAAAGGATTTTTGGAAAGATGATCCAAGTGTTTCAAGTTACGGCATTAGCAAATACCTGAGCGAGATGGAGGTGTGGAGAGGAGTTGAAGAAGGGTTGAATGCGACCATTGTCAACCCTAGTTTAATCTTAGGCCCAGGTGACTGGTCAAGTTCGAGCAGTGTGTTGTTTAATACCGCAGCCAAAGGAATGCCTTTTTATTCTAGTGGAACGAATGGATTTGTGGATGTAAGAGATGTAGCCAATATCATGATCGAATTGATGGAGAAAAACATCTTTGGAAAACGTTTTCTATTGAATTCTGAGAATTGGCCCTTTAAGAAATTCTTCACAAATGCTGCTTTGGCTCTAGATGCAAAACCTCCTCATATCAATATGCCCCAGTCATTATCCAATTTCTATTGGAGATTTGAATGGTTGAGGTCATTATTGTTCGGAGGACAACCAAAAGTCACAAAAGAAACAGCTCAATCTGCCTATGCACTAACGGAGTATAATAGTGATAAGGTGAGAGAAGAATTGGGTTATTCATTTATTCCAGTAGAAAAAAGTATTGGAGAGTTTAGTGCCTTATATAAGAACGACCAAAATCAGAAATAGCTTAATCTCCTTTTACTTCAGATTCAATTACGCTTAAGTTCTCTATCACTTTCACGTAAATCTCGTCAAATTCTTTTGGGTTTTTACTGTAGTAAACAAAGCTGCTGTCAAATTCAGCTTGTGTTACATTGTGCTTTTCAAAAAAAGCTTTGTAATGCTCTCGTACTCCAACGGTAGAGTCGCCCATGATTACCAATCCCGTGCGTGCGCCTTCAATAAGGTGAACATCCGTTAAAACGGCAACCATTTTTTCCGGAGGCAATAGGCCTTCTGGCTCCGGGACAACGTCTTTTTCTTTACACGAAATAAGAAGCGTTACGCCCATTAGAAATATGAAGAGCTTTTTTACCAATTTCTGTCGAATAGCAATCGTTCTCCTTTAGCAACGTCTATAACCTTCCCTTGATTGTATACCAAGTTTCCATTTACAAAAGTATGAGTAACGCGAGCTTTGAATGTCTGACCCTCAAATGGAGACCATTTACACTTATAAAGAATATTGTCGGTATTCACAGACCAGGGTTTAGCAGGGTCTACTAAAACTAAATCTGCCGCATATCCTTCTCTAACAAATCCTCGATTTTTAATGCCAAAAAGTAGCGCTGGGTTATGACACATTTTCTCCACCAATTGCTCTATGGTCAATTTTCCTTTGCTTACAAACTCCATCATAGCTACTAAACTATGTTGAACCAATGGACCTCCAGAAGGAGCCTTTGTATACGGGTTTTGTTTTTCTTCTAAGGTATGTGGAGCATGATCAGTAGCTACAACATCAATGCGTCCATCCATTAATGCAGCCCAAATACCTTCACAGTCTTCAGCTGTCTTAACCGCAGGATTCCATTTGATCAACGTCCCTTTTTCTTCGTATTGGCTATCATCAAACCAGAGGTGATGTACACACGCTTCACCTGTGATTTTCTTTTCTCCTAAAGGCAATTTATTGTCTAAAAGATGAGTCTCTCTTTCTGTAGAGATATGATAAAGATGGAATCTTGCATCTTTTGCCTTTGCTAATTCAATAGCGTAATTAGAACTTAAAAAGCAAGCTTCTGCCGAACGGATGGCAGGGTGAAACTTCATTGGAATATCGTCACCATATTCTACTTTATACTTTTCTAAGTTTCTTACAATGGTTCCTTCATCCTCACAATGCGCAATGAGTTGATGATTTACTTCACCAAAGATTTTCTCTAGTACATGCTGGTTATCCACAAGCATGTTTCCAGTGCTCGAACCCATAAAGATTTTAATAGCAGCAATATTTTCTTTTGATGCTCTCTTTAACTCTTCAAGGTTTTCGTTGGTAGCTCCAAGGTTGAAGGAGTAATTAGCCAATGAAGTATTCGCTGCAATGGCATATTTCTCTTCAAGCAATTCTAATGTAGTCGCTTGAGGAACTGTATTAGGTTGCTCAATATAACTTGTGGTTCCGCCAGCAACGGCAGCAATAGATTCAGTTTGAATATTTGCCTTAGCGGTTAGTCCTGGCTCGCGGAAATGTACTTGATCATCAATTACCCCAGGGATTAAAAAACTGCCTTGGGCATCTATCAATTTTGTTTCTCCGTCTTTTAAACTGATGCTTTCGTCTATCTGCTCTATGATGCCATTATTGATTAAGACATCACCCTCTTTGATTGAACCCTCATTAACTATACGAGCATTCTTGACAAGGTGCTTCTTCATGTGAAAAAATTATTGCGGCAAAGGTATCTAAACGGAATAGAATTTTTGTAGGAATTTACCTGAATTTTAGCGCTTCCAATTGTTAAAAAAACTAAAGAATTTTAGTTTTATAACACCGAATACGGCCTCTTTAAAAATTCCGCTCGACATTTTTGATACACCTTCTTGGCGATCGGTGAATATTACAGGTACTTCTTTGATCTTGAAGCCATATTTCCAAGTCTTGAATTTCATTTCAATTTGGAAAGCATATCCCACGAAATGAATCTTATCGAAGTTGATCGTTTCAAGAACTTCGCGTGTGTAGCACTTAAATCCTGCCGTGGTATCGCAAATAGGCATACCTGTTATGATGCGAACGTATTTACTGGCAAAATAAGAAAGCAATACTCGGCTCATTGGCCAATTCACAACATTTACTCCAGTAACATAACGGCTTCCAATTGCTAAATCGTTGCCTTGATCTTTACAGGCTTCATACAATTTTTTAAGGTCTGAGGGGTCATGTGAAAAATCGGCATCCATTTCAAATACATAATTGTATTGTCTAGCCAAAGCCCACTTAAATCCATGAATATAAGCGGTCCCTAATCCCAGCTTACCTTTACGTTCTTCCAAGTGGAGGCGACCTTCGTATTTAGGAATGAGGTCTTTTACTATCTGTGCAGTGCCATCTGGAGAGCCATCATCAATAATCAATAGATCATACGCATATTCTTGATGCAATACAGCATCAACAATTCTAACGATGTTCTCTTTCTCGTTATACGTAGGTATGATTACT
>JAOARK010000071.1 GCA_025210575.1 Schleiferiaceae bacterium | reverse complement strand
CTTAGATAGCATTGACAATCTCTTGGATGAGTTGATTAAAGAAAAGATAAAGATTGATGTATTCGTGAGTAATGCTGCCGTAGTTCTTCTAAAAAGTAGACAAACCAAACAAGGCCTTGAAGAAATGTTTATGGTGAATTATCTCGCCCCGTTTTATCTGATTAACAAATGCATTGAAAACAATATCATTAATGAAAATGGACGCATTGTTATTGTAGCTTCCGAAAGCCATAGAAATTCAAAATCTTTTGACCTTGATCTTATTGATGGTTACCGTGAGTATGGATTAAATGAAACCGTAGCGATGTATGGATATTATAAGATGCTATTGGTTTCGTTTGCAAAGACTCTTTCTGAAAAGCATCCTGAGTTTGTTGTGAAGTCATTATGCCCTGGTCCCGTTAACAGTAAAATAGCGAGAGAAGCACCTCAATGGATGACTCCTTTATTGAAAGTTGTCTTTTCTGCATTTTTTAGATCACCAGAAAAGGCTTGTGAACCCGTGGTCTATTTTTCAGCCAAAAACAACCTTAGTGAAGAGTTCGCTTATTTATACTTAATGAATTATAAAGAGATAGACCCAAAAACCAATGACGATAAAAACGGTGAGCTCCTCTGGAAGAAATCTCATGAAATTGTGAAAACATCAGGGTTTTCGTTGCAATGATTTTTTACCTTTAAATAGTTAAAACTGAAAACTATGTCGACTACACAAAATGCGCGAGCTGCAATAGACCGAAAATTAGATCAATGGGAGAAATATTTGGAACGACTAGAGGCTAATCTGATTGAATCAAAAGATCAAGCCATAGAGAAGCTTGAAGAAGCTAAAACCAAAGTGAAAGGAGCAACAGATTCAGCGAAAGCTGAAATAGACAAAATTCCTGATTTGGCCAATGAAAAAAAGGAACAACTTTTAAAAAGCTTAGATGAACTCAAGCAAAAATTGGAGGGTAAAACTGAAGAGGCAAAAGAAAAGTTTGGCGAACAGAAAGAAGAAATTAAAGCTGCATTAAAGAACTTTGAAGAAAAAGCAAAGGCCAATATTGATGCTTCATATCATAAAGCTGTTGATGAAATAGGGAAAGCAGGAAGTTCTTTGCATGCACACTTGGATGCTTTGGAGCATAAATACGAGGCCGAACTGAAAAAGAAAACAGAAGAGTTTGACGAAAAGAAAAACGACTTTAATGAGAAAGTGAAAAAATGGAAAGCGTTTATCCACGAAAAGAGAAATGAAGGCATGGAAAGGTTAGATGTTTTTGAGAAAGAATTCATGGATGGAATTCAAGGCGTCAATAGCTCATTTAAAAATTTATTCAAATAAACCGAGGCCTCTGTAGAGGCCTTTTTAAATTGATCAAATGAAAAACCCATTTGAAGATTCAGAATTAACTACCATTATTGTGGTAGCTGACATGGCTAAAGCCAAACACTTCTACTTAGAAGTTTTGGGAGCCGAGTTATTTAGAGAATATGGAGGCTCATCAGTGGTACTAAAGTTTTTGCACCATTGGATACTGTTGGTTACTGAAGGTGGCGAAACTGCTGATAAACCTGGAACAGCATTCACACCGAATAAAAACAAAAACAAAATCGATAAAGCATATACTATTCGTGTAAAAGATTGCCAAAGCTCTTACAAAATCCTGAAGGATAGAGGAGCAGAATTTATTACCCCTCCCTATGACTGGGGCCAAGAAATTCGTTGTTTCTTTCGAGATCCAGACGATAACCTTTTTGAAATAAGCGAATACAAAGGATAACTATGGGAAACAAAGGAGATAAAATGCGATATGCGTCTGTTGAGGCCAACCTACTTTTATTAGAGCGTCTAGCCGTTCTAGATTTAACATCAAAGAAAATGTTTGGGGGTCATGGTATTTTCTACGATGGGAAAATGATTGGATTGATCGATTCTAAGGGCAAGGCATTTTTGAAAGCAGATGAAAGCACTGTTTTAAAATACCACGATGCAGGTTCAGAGAAACACAGCCGAATGCCTTATTATTCTATTCCAGAAAAGATTCTAAATGATGTAGACCAACTTTTGATTTGGGCTAGAGAGTCTATTGAAGTTTCTAAAAAATAATGATCGGTATTGCTATTCTAGTGGCACTCTTAACGGGTGTTTTTTGGGTTGTAAAAAAGAAACAACCTAAATCAAATCTATCTGTTCCTAACACATTTCCTTTAAAATGGAGAGCTTTCTTAAACGCTGAAGTTTCTTTCTATAGGAATCTTAACGAAGAAGACAAAGCACAATTCGAAAAAGACATTCTTAGCTTTCTTAAGCGCATTCGTATTACTGGAATAAAAACCAACGTATCCGATGAAGATCGCCTACTGGTTGCTGCTTCAGGTATCATTCCTGTTTTTCGTTTTGAAAACTGGAACTACCAACACCTTCATGAAGTTTTACTTTATCCTAATGCTTTTGATGAAGAGTATAATATTGGAACCGAACAAGCTAGAATTACAGGCATGGTTGGAAGCGGAGCCATGGCTAACCTCATAATATTTTCTAAGCCAGCCTTGCATCAAGGGTTTAAAAACAGCCGTGATAAGAAAAATGTAGGCATTCATGAATTCGTACACCTCTTCGATAAGGAAGATGGTGTTATTGACGGGCTTCCAGAAATTGTACTCAACAATCAAACTTCTATGCCTTGGTTAAAGTTGATTCAAGAAAAGACGGATGAAATATTTGAAGGAGAAAGCGACATAAACTCTTACGGGGCGACAAACTCTCAGGAGTTTCTTGCGGTAGCCAGCGAATACTTTTTTGAGCGTCCAAAGCTTTTAAAAAAGAAACATTCCAAGTTGTATGAGGCCATGCAAAACTTTTTTGACACTGACCTTGCTGAGGTTGAACAAAAAGAGAAACCAACTGGAGTGATAAGAAGAAATGACCCCTGCCCTTGCGGTAGCGGAAAGAAGTTTAAGCAGTGTTGCTTGAAATAAAAAAAGCCCTCTTCCGAGGGCTTTTCAATTGTTAATGTTTTATCCACTTTTTAGCTGATGTAACCCTATCGTCTTGAATGACATGCAAAATGTACTGACCAGGCTTCAATCCGTTTACATCAATTTCATGCTCATTTACTCCTTCACTTTCATCTGTTAAAATGATTCTTCCGGATAAGTCTAGAATACGGTATTGTCTGTCCGCAACTTCTTTAAACTCAAGTATAAGATAATCTGAAGTTGGATTTGGATAAAGATTAAGATCTCCTATTATAAAGTCGTTTACCTTAAAATCCGCGGTAATATGGAATACGGATGGACTTACAT
>JAOARK010000070.1 GCA_025210575.1 Schleiferiaceae bacterium | reverse complement strand
TGACACAGGTTATAGCTCTCGTTTTCTGTTTCCTGGATAGAGTTTTGACTCCATTGGCATTAATGAACCATCCACTGCTTTAAATTGGATCATTAACCGTTCATATGGACCAGTGGATATTCGAATGGTAGCATCCTCATATCCTGTTGATTTCTCTCCAAATGATCCACTTCATTTATCATATGCGCATGTAGCATCAAGGCATGCCGGAACACAAGACAGAAATTATTCTGAACTGCAAATGGATATAAAATTTGTTCGCGCTATTGACACTATAGGTTCAGTATGCTTAAGAAATGACAACCACATTAGCATTCCAGAACTTGAACATTCGTTATTGAATATTTTCCCAAATCCAGCAAACGATTACATCGTATTCCGCAATGATTCTAACGAAGAAATTGATATTTCAATCATTAATTCTTTGGGTCAAACTGTAGCAGCAGTAAGGGTTTCAGGAAGTTCCACAAAAAAAGTTGACATTTCTACCCAACCCTCAGGTATATATTATGCGTTACCTAATAGAGGACCCACTCAAAAAATTCTTATTCATAGATAGATGATGAAAAGGGCGCTGAATTCAGAATAGATGAAAGCGCCTTTTTCTATTTCCTACACTTGTTAATCCCTAATTTTTCCTGTTTCTTAAATTTAAAAGTTAGTTATCTTCGCTCACTTGATAAAAAACAGAAAAAGCAACTATGGGATGTAGTGGATGCAGCACCGGAGTGGGTGTACCCAAGGGCTGCGGCAGCAATGGAAATTGCGGGACTGGTGGTTGCGATAAACTTGAAGTGTACGATTGGCTTGCCAATATGGAGCTTCCTGCCGGACAGAAAGAATTTGACTGGGTTGAAGTTAGATTTAAGAATGGCAGAAAAGATTATTTTAAAAATACAAACGGACTAAGTTTAACGATGAGTACCATCGTTGCTGTAGAATCAAGTCCGGGGCACGATATAGGAGTGGTAAGTTTAAGAGGTGAATTGGTGAAAGCCCAAATGAGCCGAAGAAAAATAAACCCAAACTCCGATCAATTTAAGAAAGTTTATCGCATCGCTACCCAGCGAGATATAGATAAGTGGCGTGAAGTTCAGGCCAAAGAGATAGAGACGATGTATAAGTCTCGCGAGTTAGCTGACCGCTTGCAGTTAAAAATGAAAATCAGTGATGTGGAGTACCAAGGTGATGGTGCTAAAGCGATTTTCTATTACACAGCTGACGAACGTGTTGATTTCAGGCAACTCATTAAAGATATGGCTGGGGCATTCAGTGTTCGCATTGAAATGAAACAGATTGGAGCCAGACAAGAAGCTGGACGTCTTGGCGGTATTGGTTCTTGCGGTAGAGAACTTTGTTGCACAACCTGGTTAACAGATTTCAGATCAGTAAATACCTCAGCAGCACGTTATCAGCAACTTTCGTTAAACCCAAGCAAATTAGCCGGTCAATGTGGAAAGTTGAAATGCTGCTTGAACTTTGAACTCGATTCTTATTTGGATGGTTTAAAATCATTTCCGAACACCGATACTATTCTATTCACTAAGAAAGGAAAGGCCCGTTACCAGAAAATGGACATTTTTAAAGAAGTAATGTGGTATGCTTATGAAGATCAGCCAGCCAGTTGGGTTGAATTAAAGGTAGACCGGGTTTTAGAAATCATAGAATTAAATAAGTCTAAGACTAATCCTGATTCACTTGAGGAAATTGCTGAAAAAGATTTAGAATTAGCCGAGGCAGCGCCAGCATATGAGAACGTTGTAGGGCAGGACAGCATCACTCGTTTTGATCGAACAAAACGAAGCCGAAGACGCAAAAATCACAAGAATAAAGCGCAGGGCAAAAAGCCAGACACGAATAAAGAAGCGAAGGCAAAAAATAATTCGGGAGGGCAAGGTGAGAATAAGCCTAAGCGCAGAAGAAATTTTAATCGGAAACCGAAAGGAGAAAACAACAATCAGGGAAACCGAAGAAACAACAACTCGAAAAACCGAAACTCTAATCGTGGTAAAGACAATTCTGAGAAAAAGTAGCCTTTTGGGGTTCATTATTTTTTTGTTGTCTTGCGAAGACAATCGGGTATACAATGAGTATGCTGCCATGCCAATAGAGGGATGGCATGCAGACAGCATTGCCCATTTTACATTGGATGTTCAAGATACGCTAAGCAGCTATGCTGTATATCTGAAATTGAGACATAACCACGAATATCCTTGGCAAAACATCTGGTTTTTTAGAAGTATTTCATCCCATCAAGGAATTGAATATACCGACACGATTAACTACGTACTTGCTGACGATATGGGGAAATGGCTAGGCAAAGGAATTGGTGATAAAAAAATGGTCACCATGCCACTTACCAGTCAGGCCCTGCAATTTAAACACCCAGGTGAATACACATTTTCTATACAACACGGTATGCGAGATACCGTTTTAAGTGGAGTGTTGGAATTAGGTTTAGAGGTATTTTCACAAAACGAGAGCACAAACTAATGGCGAAGAAAAAAACAAAGGTTCAAGAAAACGATTTCCGAAAATTCGTAAAGTGGTTTTGGCTTGCCTTTTTGTCTATACCCTTTGGCATTCTATTTATTTTATTAATTACCTGGCTTGGTGCATTTGGGCCTCTTCCTTCTATTGCTGAAATAGCTGATCCGCAAACAAAGTTGGCATCAGAAATTATTAGCTATGACGGCAAGGTTATCGGGAAATACTTTGCTAAGAACAGAACAAACGTTCAATATGACAATCTTTCACCGCACTTGGTAAACGCTCTTGTGGCGACAGAAGATGAAAGGTATTTTGATCATTCAGGAATTGATATTAGAAGATTGGTTATAGCTGTTGCAGCCATGGGTTCCAGAGGTGGAGCAAGTACCATTACTCAGCAGTTAGCTAAGAATCAATTTGAGCATGTTGCGCAGAATATATGGGAGAGAATCGGTCAGAAGTTTCAAGAATGGATTATTGCTGCTCAATTAGAACGAAACTTCACCAAAGAAGAGATAATAACGTTGTACTATAACCAATTTGATTTTCTGAATTTGGCCGTAGGTGTTAAAAGTGCTGCGAAGATTTACTTTAGTTCATCACCGGATAGTTTGAGAATTGAACAGGCTGCAATGTTGGTTGGAATGTGTAAAAACCCTGCTTATTACAATCCATTGCGAGAAAGTGCTAAAGAAAGAACCAAAGGCAGACGTAATCAGGTCTTCCTCCAAATGAAAAGGAATAACCTCTTGAGTCAAGCGGAAGTAGATTCTCTAAGCCAACTACCCTTGGGTCTTGAAGTCAATAGAGCTGGACATGACAAGGGGATGGCTCAATATTACCGTGAGTATTTGAGAAAGTACATGAAAGACTGGATCAAAGAAAATCCAAAAGCCGATGGTACTAGTTACAACCTCTATACCGATGGACTAAAGATCTTTGTTACGCTCGATTCGCGAATGCAGGAGTACGCTGAATCCTCTATGCGAGAACACATGAGCAACCTTCAGGGAATTTTCTTTGAAAAGGAGAAAAGACGCAAACATCGCCCTTTCCATTTTAAGGTTGCAAGTGACTATGAGAAAGAGATTCCTAAAATAATGAGGTCTGCTATGAAACGCTCTGAGCGTTATAAAAAAATGAAGCGGAATGGTGCCTCAGATGAAGAAATTGAAAAGGCTTTTAATACACCCACTGAAATGCGCATTTTCAGTTGGAATGGAGATATAGATACCGTAATGACACCGATGGATTCAATCCGTTATTACAAACATTTCTATCAAGTAGGATTAATGAGCGTTGAGCCTCAAACTGGTTTTATTAAAGCCTGGGTGGGTGGTATCAACTACAAATATTTTAAATACGATCACGTAAAGCAAGGAAGACGCCAGGTGGGATCTACCTTCAAACCTTTCGTGTACGCAACCGCCATACTAGAGAAAAAATATTCCCCATGTATGGAATTGCCAAATGTTAAAACCTGTATTGAGCAGGGCATGTATGGTCTAATTAAAGATTGGTGCCCTGGTAATTCAGACGGTAAATATGGTGGGATGGTTTCCTTAAAATATGGATTAGCCCCCTCGATGAATACCATCACTACTTACTTAATGAAGCAAGTCGGGCCTCGACCTGTAGGAGAACTCGCTAAAGAAATGGGCGTTTATTCTACCATTCCAGATCAACCTTCTATTGCTTTAGGTACACTCGACCTATCCGTTTACGAAATGGTAGGTTCGTATACCACATTCGCAAATAAAGGTGTTTACACAGAGCCGATTTCCGTATTAAGAATTGAAGACAAGAATGGTGTAGTTCTAGCAGACTTTGAGCCTAAGACCAACGAAGTGATGAGTGAGGCAGATGCCTATGTCATCTTGAATTTGCTAAAAGGTGTAACCGAAGAAGGGACTGGAGTTCGATTAAGAAATGGAGCAACCAACTATTACCAAGGATCAGTTACTGGTCACCCATACAAGTTTACGAATGAGATAGCTGGTAAAACAGGAACTACACAGAACAACTCAGACGGTTGGTTTATGGG
>JAOARK010000069.1 GCA_025210575.1 Schleiferiaceae bacterium | reverse complement strand
GCTAATTTGTCTCTTTCATTGGCACCTAAAGCTTTTCCTTTAAGAAACTTGTCGTGTATTAAAAAGACAATACTTTCAACTATGATAACAGCCCCATCTACAATAATTCCAAAGTCTATTGCACCTAAACTCATGAGGTTCGCCCAAACCCCAAAAGCATGCATCATAATAAAGGCAAACAACAACGAAAGTGGAATGGTCGAGGCCACCACAAGACCACCTCTCCAGTTTCCTAGAAAGAACACCAGTACAAAAATTACAATCAATGCTCCTTCTACCAGATTGTTCACTACTGTTGAGGTAGTATTACTTATCAACTTACTGCGATCGAGAAATGGCTCTATACGTACGCCTTTTGGTAATGTTTTTTGAATTTCGCTAATGCGAGTTTTAACTGCTTTTATAACCTCATTAGAATTTGATTCTTTGAGCATCAGAATCATACCGCCCACTGCTTCACCTTCTCCATCCTTAGTGAATGCCCCATATTTAATAGCGCGGCCATACTTTACCTCTGCAACATTCCTTATGAGTATGGGAATTCCTTCCTGGTTCTGAACTACGATATTCTCTATATCCCTTAGGCTTCTTGCTAGGCCTTCTCCACGAATGTAATTTGCACGATGGTCTTTTTCGATATAAGCTCCTCCAGTATTCTGATTATTGGATTCTAAGGCTGAAAGCACATCTGAAATAGTTAATCCAATTGCTTTGAGTTCATCTGGATCAACGGCAACCTCATATTGTTTTACATCCCCACCAAATCCATTTACTTCTACCACACCAGGTACCATTGCCATTTGCCTGCGTACAATCCAATCTTGCATACTTCGCAAATCAGCCGAAGAATACTGGTGTTTAAAATCCTCATCTACCTCTAAGGTATACTGATAGATTTCACCTAGACCCGTTGATATCGGTCCCATTTTAGGTACTCCAAACCCTGAAGGAATCTCCTCTTTTACCTCAATAAGTTTTTCGTTTACCAATTGTCTAGGAAGATAGGTGCCTAAGTCATCATTAAAAACAATCGTCACCAACGAAAGACCAAAGCGTGAAACGGAGCGGATTTCAGTTACTCCAGGAAGATTTGCCATTGCCAATTCTACCGGATAGGTTACAAATTGTTCAATGTCTTCCGTTCCCAAATTCGGTGCTTGGGTGATGATCTGAACCTGGTTGTTTGTTATATCCGGAACGGCATCTAAAGGCACTTTAGTCATGCTCCAAATTCCTGTAGCAATGAGAGCCATTGTAAACAAACCGATAACGAGTTTGTTTTTTATTGAAAATGAAATAATACGATTAATCATATTTCTTGATTATTAATTTATTCGAATCAATACGTGATTCAATTTGTGCGCGTTGCACATAAATACCTATCGACTATTGTCGATTACTATAATAAATCAAGATAAAGTTGGGGGGCCTCTAAGTTTATGAGAAACCAAATGAGGAGGATCGTAAAAAGAATGTTCGGAACAAAGACTAGTTAATGTGTCTTGCTTTTCTTCTGGAACTGCTATAACACTCAGCCATGCCTGAACAAACTTCACTTTAAAAACATCAACGACTTTAAAATCTGCAATAGAGGTTGAATAATTCTCATCCAACTCCTTGTGATCATAATGCTCTACATCGGCAAATAAGCAAACCAGAAACTCGTAGAAATCTATATCTGCATGAACATCAGATCCATACCCATTATCGTGAACATGTGTTTCATGTTGGTGACTTGAATCATGAGCTATGTGATCCACTTCCTCACAATGCGGAATGAGATTATGTGCCAATCCTGCGCCATAAATTAGGAAGAGAATGAAAGAAAATATAGCTCGTTTGTGTTGCATGTGCTGCGAAAATAGAGATTTTGTAATTTTTATAGATAGTCTATGACTAATTATCATAGTCTCAACAAAGCGGACAAAGTATATTTGGGCGCTATATGAATATGAAGAATTGGGTTTACATATGTGTTTTTGCCTTTATTGGGTTTGCATCCTGTAATAAAGATCAGGTAATAAGAACCCCAATTGAGCAGCTTGATGTTCCCCAAGGATTTCCACCTATTGAATTTCCGGAAGACAACACATACTCCTTAAAAAGATGGGAGCTGGGAAAGCGCCTTTTCAACGACCCTATTTTATCAATAGACTCTACGTTAAGTTGCGGTAGTTGTCATAAACCTCATTTGGCTTTTGCCGATGATGTGGCCTTTAGCCCAGGCGTAAAAAATCGACCAGGAACCCGTAATGCTCCAACATTAACCAATGTTGCCTACAATCCATACTTTTTAAGCGAGGGAGGAATTCCAACATTAGAAATGCAAATCTTGGTTCCTATTCAAGAACACAATGAGTTTGACCATAACATTGTGAAGATTGCTGAAGCACTTCAGAAAAACCCTGAATATGTGGAGTTGAGCAACGAAGCTTACGGAAGAGATCCTGATCACTTTGTTATAACACGAGCCATTGCCAATTTTGAACGCAGTATGCTTAGCGGTAATAGTCCTTACGACCAATTTGAAAAAGGCAATTCTTCCGCTCTAAGCGAAAGTGCCAAACGTGGCAAAGACGTGTTTATGGGCAAAGCCAACTGTGGTCATTGTCATAGCGGTTTTAATTTTACTGATTACTCTTTTCAAAACAATGGATTGAGCGAGCACTATGCTGATGAAGGGCGAATGCGCTTGACTTTAGATTCGGCTGACCTCTCTACATTTAAAGTACCTACTTTAAGAAATGTAGAATATTCCGCTCCTTATATGCACAATGGGCAGTTTAACACCCTTGAAGAAGTAGTAGAGCATTATAACACTGGAGGAGCTGACCATAGAAATAAAAATGCAGTGTTAAAG
>JAOARK010000068.1 GCA_025210575.1 Schleiferiaceae bacterium | reverse complement strand
GGTATCGTTTCAGAATATCTTTTTCCAATCCAGAACTTGTGGTTTTCTGGATGGCTTGGAATGGGTCGCACAAAGAAAATCTCCATGGTAAAGTCGCGGTTGTTCTTTCCTGTAACTTTAAAATTGCTAACCACCCCATAATGCTGAAGATCAACAGGAAGTTCGCTGATTGAAAAGAACTTTACGTTGCTTTCATCTAACTGCTCAATCCGTTCAATTTCTACATTCTTGCCAAACTCGAGAACAGTCCATTGGTTCATGTTAATCATTATACCGAGGATCATTCCCCAGGCGATCATTTGTCTTATGTTGCTTCCGCGATCTAAGTCTTTGAAGCGTAAAATTCGAAGTTTAGGACGTAACCAAATGGATATGGGTATCCACGGCAAGATCAATGGAAACCAGAACTGGATCCACTCGTGACGGATTACATCAAACTGCACCCGTAAGAAGTATGTCATGACCATCCCAAAAAGGGTGGAGCCAAACACAACCAAAAGAAAGGTGGGTAAAAGATGTTTGATTTTAAGGCTTAGATCATTCATTGATCAACACGGGGTTTTAGGTGCGGCAAACCTAAACTTTTAGGCATAAAAAAACCCCGATAAAATCGGGGTTAACAAAATTTTATGTGGTTTCTTAAGCTTCGATAGGAGCTACAGAAACGTAAGATTTGTTGTCTTTTTTCTTTGTGAAAACAACAGTTCCATCAACTAATGCGAACAAAGTGTGGTCTTTACCTACACCAACATTCTCACCTGGATTGTGTTTAGTACCTCTCTGGCGAACGATAATGTTACCAGCGATACATTTTTGGCCACCAAAAATCTTCACACCTAAGCGTTTACTTTCCGATTCGCGACCGTTTTTAGAACTACCTACACCCTTCTTATGAGCCATGATAAATGAGTTTTAAATCGTTATTAATTATGCTTCAGCTGGAGCTTCTTCCTTTTTTGGAGCCGCTTTTTTCTTTGCTGCTGCTTTACCTATTGAATCAATTTTGATAGAAGTTAAATACTGACGGTGTCCGTTTTTAACTCTGTAACCTTTTCTTCTTTTCTTTTTGAAAACGATTACTTTATCACCTTTTAAGTGCTCAACGATAGTTGCTTTAACTTTCGCTCCACTTATAACCGGGGCGCCTACAGTTACTTTGCCTTTATCTTCAGTAAGTAAAACTTTGTCAAACGTAAGTTTGTCTCCTTCTTTACCTTCTAAACGATGTACAAAGATCTGCTGGTCTTTTTGCACCTTAAACTGCTGCCCTGCTATCTCTACAATTGCGTACATGTTGTTAATTAATTTAAATCTTAAAATTTAAGGGCTGCAAATGTAAAAATTAATTCGTTATACAAAAGCCCTAACCAATTGATTCTTTTTTACTTTTGGCCGACTGCTCAGAAAATTTTGACTAAAACAAAAATCAGGAAAATTATGAATAGGCTTTGGCTTGTGTTGGTGCTGGTAGCGTCAACATCGATTGCGTTTGCCCAAAAGGGCAAAATTAAATTCGAGGAGTACGATTTAGACAATGGTCTTCACGTTATTCTTCACCAAGATAATACCACTCCCATTGTGGCGGTTACCGTTTCTTACCATGTTGGTTCAAAGAACGAAGAGGTAGGCCGCACTGGATTCGCTCACTTTTTCGAGCACCTTTTGTTTGAAGGTTCAGAGAACATTGAGAGAGGTGAATTTGATACTTATGTAACAGAAGCAGGTGGAGCATTGAATGCAAACACTTCTCAGGATCGTACCTTTTATTACGAGGTGCTTCCTTCTAACGAGTATAAATTAGGACTTTGGTTAGAGTCTGAAAGAATGCTACATGCGGTAATTAATGAAGAGGGAGTAGAAACACAACGTGAAGTTGTGAAAGAAGAAAAGCGTCAGCGTATGGATAACCAACCTTATGGTTCTTTCTTGTATGAGATGTTCAGCCGCGCTTATACTGTTCACCCTTACCGTTGGATCCCTATTGGTTCTATGGAAGATTTGAACGCTGCACAGATTGATGAGTTTCGTGCATTCTACAAAAAGTTCTATGTACCTAACAATGCATGTTTAAGTATTGCTGGTGATATAGATATTAAGGAGACCAAAGAATACATCGAGAAATATTTTGGTTCTATTCCAAGAGGAGCAGATGTAGTGCAACCTACAGAAGTTGAGCCACCATTAGGTGGAGAAAAAAGAGCAACGATCTATGACAACGTTCAGTTGCCTGGTTTCATGATGGGTTACAGAGTGCCTCCTTATACCTCAGCAGATTTCTACGCTCTTGAGATGGCGGGTTATGTATTAAGTAACGGTCAATCTTCTCGTTTGAATAAGAAGTTAGTAGAAGAAGATCAAAGTGCATTATTTGTTGGTGCTTTCCCATTCCCATTAGAGGATGGTGGTTTGTTTGTAACATTCAGTATTGCCAACATGGGTAAATCTACTTCTGATCTTGAAACAACGATTGACGCTGAAATTGAAAGGTTACAGACTGAATTGATCAGCGACAGCGAGTACGAAAAGATCATGAACCAAATTGAGAATGATTTTGTGAGCAGCAACGGTAAAATTTCTGGAATCGCAGAAAGCCTTTCTGATTATTATATGTATTACGGAGATGCTAACTTGATCAACACAGAGCTTGAGTTGTACAAGAAGGTAACGAAAGAAGATATTATGCGTGTTGCAAAACAATATTTGGTTAAAGACAACCGCGTGGTTTTAGAATACCTTCCTAAGTCAGAAGAACCAACCGAAAATTAATTCACAGAAAAGACACAGTAATGAAAAAGATATTAAGCTTAACGCTGATTTTAATATGTACACTTCAAGCGTCTTTTGCGCAAGAGGTTGATCGTTCTAAAAGACCTGAAGCGGGTCCAGCTCCAACTCCACAGATTGAAGGAGCCACTACTTTTACATTAGATAACGGACTGAAAATATTTGTTGTTGAGAATAGCAAACTTCCTCGAGTGAGCATGTCTTTGATGATGAATACAGGCCCAATGTACGAAGCTGAAAAAGCAGGTTACCTTGAGATGATGGGTGAGTTGATGCAAGCGGGAACAGCATCTAAAACTAAAGCAGAATTAGACGAAGAAGTTGATTTTATGGGTGCTAGCCTAGGTGTGGGCTGGAACTCTGTTTATGTTTCTTCTTTGAGCAAGTACAACGAAAACATGATGGCTATAATGGCCGATGTTATTTTGAACCCTGGTTTTAGAGAAGATGAGTTTGAAAAGATCAAAACTCAAATGCTTTCAGGTATTGAGTCTAGTAAAGATGATCCAAATAGCATCAACTCTCAGGTTTACAACGCTTTGGTTTATGGAAAAGAAAATGCATTCGGAGAGTTTATTACTGAAGAAACAGTGAACGCGGCTTCTGTTGAGGATGCAAAAGCATTCTATTCTACCTACTGGAAACCAAATATTTCTTACATCGCAATCGTGGGTAACATCAAAGCGAAGAAAGCAAAGAAGATGGTAGAGAAGTACCTAGGTTCTTGGCAAATGGGAGAAGTAACTCGTTACCAAATGGAAACTCCAGCTTTGCCTGCCAAAACAAATGTCGCATTAGTAAACCGTGACGCTTCTGTACAATCTGTTGTAAAAATTGGAAACCGCATCGTATTAAAGCCTGGTGATGCAGATATCGCAGCAATGAGTTGTGCTAACCAAATATTAGGCGGTGGAATGAACGGTCGTTTGTTTACAAATCTTCGTGAAGATAAGGCGTTTACATATGGTGCTTATTCAGGATACGGAACAAACGAGTACGTTTCAAATTTCGCAGCTTCTGCTGAAGTAAGAAATGAAGTAACGGATAGTGCTGTTGCCGAATTCTTATACGAGATCAATAGAATTAGAACTGAAGATGTAACAGAGAGAGAATTAAGTCTTGCAAAATCTTCATTAAGCGGTTCATTTGGTCGTTCATTAGAGAGCCCAAGTACATTGGCTTCTTTCGCTATTAATATCGAGAGATATAGTCTTCCAGCTGATTATTACCAAAATTACTTAACGCGTTTAGAGGCGGTAACAATTGAAGATATAAAGCGTGTAGCAAACAAATACATGGCTTACGATAACCTAACAATTTGTATTACGGGTAAAGCTATTGAAGTAGGCAACCTTGCGCAGTTTGGTGAAGTGGTTTATTACGACATGTACGCTAACGTTACAGAGGCCCCAATGATGCCAGCTCCAGAAGGTGTAACGGCAAACATGGTGGTTGAAAATTTCTTGACGGCTGTTGGTGGTAAAGAAGCGATCAGCAAAATCAAGACAATGAATTCTCAATATGATGTGAGCGTTTCAGGTGTTCCGATGACATTACAAATGCAATTGACCAAAGATGTAACCAAAGGTTATATGTATATGGGCATGGCAATGAATGGTGAAGTAATGCAGAAATCTGTTTACAACGGAAAGACTGGATTTGAGATGATGCAAGGTCAGAAAATGGACATGGATGAAGACAAGTTGAAGGAGATAGACAAAGAGGCAAGAACGATTG
>JAOARK010000067.1 GCA_025210575.1 Schleiferiaceae bacterium | reverse complement strand
GTCTAAGTCTTCGGTTATCAGTTGACCTAAATCTTGTTGGCCTAACATAAACCACAATTGTTGCACATAGGCTTTCTCTTGAGGTATATCCGTTTCCCCGCCAAGGGTGCGATACAAACGCGTTACCACATCGGCAATACTTTGCACGCTCGTAACGTATTCGCTCTTCAAAAGGTAACCCCCAAAGTCTTTCATTCCTTGTAAAAGTTCCGGACTTTGAACATCTCCTTTAAAGACCACAAACACCGGTTTAGAACCGCCAAATTTAGCTTCCATTAAACGGTCAGCTTGATAAGCAGGATGACTCTTTTTAAAATAATCTGAAACACTTACGCTCCGTTTAATTTTACTTATGCCTACTATTCCTAAACCCAATAACACTATCCACACCCAAACGATTCTCTTTGGGTGATTTACTATTAGATCGTAGAGTGGTTTCAAAACAAATCTATACATAGGAGGTTTTCTTTCGCGAATGTCAACCTCAGGAGAACGTTGGTTATTCTTTGAGAACAACGAAAGAAGTGCAGGTACAAACACTAAGGCCAATAGACATGCATAAAAAGTACCGAGAGCTGCGAGTAGCCCAAAATCACGAATCATACTCAAGTAGGCGCCAAAAACAAAACTTAGGAAACCAACCATGGTGGTTAATGCGGTAAGCGCCACAGGAACAGAAATCATTTGCATGGATTGAACAATGGCTTTTCTGGCGTCTTTCTCTAAACTCTGATTAATTCTATTGACTACATGTATAGCGTAAGCACTACCCACCGCAAGAATGATGATGGGAACATTATTACTTACCATAGAAAGCTTAAATCCAAAAAGAACAAAAGTTCCAATAGACCACAAAATGGCTAGCGCTGCGGTTAGAATTGGAAGGATTACTCCTCTTGTACTTCTAAAACTTAAATACAATATGAAACCTAAAAGCAAGATGGCTATGGGTAAAAGCTTAGCCATGTCAGTTCCTATAATCTCTGCTACATACCCTGTTAAGAATGTAGATCCCGCAAAATAGATGGGTTCAGGAAGGTTGAGTTCTTCAATTTTTTCTCGTACAGCCGTAGCTGTCGCCTTAATGTCGCTAGCGCTTTGAAAATTAAAAAGCACGATCGCAGCTTTACCATCTGCTGAAACCAGCGTGCCCACCACGAATTTGTTATTCACAATTTCATCGCGTATGGCTTTTGCCTCAGCTTCATTTTCTGGCCATTTACGAATAATGTCATCTACTTCTAAATTGTCGCCTTCGGTGTTGAAGTTCGTCATATTCGTAAGGCTAGTCACGCGAACGATACCTTCCATTTCACTGAGTGTGTCAGCAATTTGTTTGATATGACTCAATGGTTCTGGCAAAAAGATATTCTCCTCATGCTCAATGAGAACCATACCAATTTCATTACTGCCAAATCGATTACCTACCTCGTTGAAGAGTTGCACAACCGTATCGCTTTTGGGTAATGCATTAACAATATTAGAATCTACTTGAAGAAACTTAAGCTGGTACGAAAACAAAGAGGTAAGGCAGATAACAACTATAATAATTAACCATCTACCTCGAACTGTAAACTCGCTGAATTTTTCTATCACAAATTTTGATCATTAGGTGAAATGTAAAAATAGACGAAGAATGAATGATTGCCTACCTACATTAAAAACATTGGTAAAATTTTGATATGCGGAAAGTTGAGAAGTTATATTGAGTCGATTATGCTCAAGGAAAGAAATTCAAGCATAAAAAAAGGTCACCAATTGGTGACCTTTTTTGTAGCGCAGAGCAGAATCGAACTGCCGACCTCTGGGTTATGAATCCAGCGCTCTAACCATCTGAGCTACCGCGCCATTTTTGTCCCTTAAAAACGGGCGCAAATATATTCAAAATTCGCATCTGCAAAAGCTTTGAGAACATTTTTTACAACTTGCAAAAAATCTTTTTTTATCTATATTGCGAGCGTTCAACTACTAGAAAAAATCGACCTTAACGTACGATGGAAGAAAAAATAAAATATGAGCTGGAGTTTCCTGTAAAGGCTTCTCCTACAATGTTGTTTCCCTTTTTGTCAACCCCAAGTGGATTGAGTGAATGGTTTTGTAACGATGTAAACTCGAGAGGTGAGTTATTTACATTTTTTTGGGATGATTCTGAGGAGTCTGCGAAAATGATCAAAAAGAAGCAAGACAAGTTCATTATGTTTAGCTGGATGGAAGACGTAGAAGAAGGAAACAAAAATTACTTTGAATTTAGTATAGAGGTAGATGAGTTGACTAAAGATGTGTCTCTTATTGTTACCGATTTTGCATTTGAAGACGAAGTTGAAGAATCAAAACAATTATGGGATAGTCAGATTCATGAATTAATGCACATTATTGGTTCTTAATCTACTTTTAGTGAAAAAAGAAAAATCTTGTAAGTACTTTTTACTACCCACTTTAGCTGTTCTAGTTATAAGTGGTTTTTTTTTGCTGATCTATTCTAGAACAGAAATTCATCTCTATGTAAATCAATTTCATAATTCTTGGGCAGATGTATTTTTTAAATATGTCACTCACTTAGGAGATGGGGCAATTTTCGCCTTAGCTATTCCGCTTGGTTTTGTGAAAAATATGCGTTGGTTCTTTATTGTTGCGCTTTGTGGATTGTTGGTATTGGTGGTGACTGGTATCTCTAAACAATGGCTATTTCATGGTTTTCCGAGACCTTCGGCTTACCTTGAAGAATATAATCTGTATTTAGTACCAGGCGTTAAGATGCACACGGTTAATTCCTTTCCTAGTGGTCACACTACTGGGGCTTTTGCATTGTATTTTACAATGTGTTTTTTACTCAAAAGAAAATGGGCTTCTTTCGGTTTGTTTCTATTAGCTTCTTTAGTCGGTTTTTCCAGAATTTACTTATCTCAACATTTTTTAATAGATGTTTTCACAGGTGCTATTTTGGGTATAATTTGCGGTTACCTTTCTATAGCTATAATCGGTTCATGGAAATGGAGTAAACTAGATCTTAAATTTCAAGAATTAGGGAAGAACGATGCATAAGTCTGCAGGAGCCATATTTTTTACCGTTTTAGGTGCTGTTTTCTTTCTGCCATTTTTAGGAGGTGTACATCTTTTTGATTGGGACGAAATCAACTTTGCTGAGATCGCCCGTGAAATGATCGTTTTGAACAATTACCTCGAACCGCACATTAATTTTGAAGTATTTACTGAAAAACCTCCACTGTTTATGTGGCTGCAAGCTGCATGTATGCAAATTTTTGGAGTAGGGGAATACGCCTCAAGATTGCCTAACGCATTAATGGGAATCATTGTTCTACCGGTGATCTACAACATTGGTAAAACTATTTACGATAATAAATTTGGGTATTTCTGGGCATTGACCTATTTCGGCTCTATTCTTCCACACCTGTATTTTAAGTCTGGAATCATAGACCCCATTTTTAACTTTTTCATTTTTCTAGGTATATACTACTTAGTTAGATATTACTGGGTTAGACGAGATTTTTGGGGTATATCAGGAAATAAAAAACCAAAGCATTATCTCATTTGGGCAGGTATTTTTACTGGAATTGCCATATTGACAAAAGGGCCGGTAGCCTTTCTGATTACAGGGTTGGTTATTGGAGTTTATTGGGTAACCAATTCATTTCGACTTCCTGTTAAAATTCCAGCGCTAATCACATATTCATTGGTTACATTGCTAATCACAGGTATTTGGTTTGGCTTAAACTTTTTGAATAGCGGTATTCAATTCACCGAAGAATTCATTATAAGACAATGGGAATTGTTTTCAACCCCTGATGCGGGTCATGGAGGTTTTCCTGGTTATCACGTAGTGGTCCTACTTTTTGGATGCTTTCCTGCTTCCATT
>JAOARK010000007.1 GCA_025210575.1 Schleiferiaceae bacterium | reverse complement strand
GGTAAAAACCAACAGATTTACAGTCTGTCCTCGTTGGCCGCTTGAGTATCTCCCCAAAAAATAATGTGATAAAAAAATAGAGCCGATGGAGGGACTCGAACCCACGACCAGCTGATTACAAATCAGCTGCTCTAGCCAGCTGAGCTACATCGGCAATTTCTGTTTCTTTAAAAGAACTCCGTTGTTAAAACGGGGCGCGAATATAAAAACGAAAACGAGGTTGCAAAACCTTTTTTGAAGAAAAAACAACGGTTTTTCTTATTGGTTTGAACTCCCCTTGAAAATCAGTTGTTTATTTTAAAAACATAAAAATGCCCATCTTCTCAATTTCATGATAGATGGGCATTTATTCCTTCTGTTAGAAGGAATCAACAGCATCTTCTTGTCTGTCAATAATCTTTAAATCTCTAGTATTCTTTTGTACGGCTGTCGCCCCAAACATGGCCAGTGTAAAAGACATTCCATAAAACCCTTTTTCACTTAAAAAGAGATCGGCATTCCATAAGCCAATGATTAAAAGTGTTACGGATGCAATAGTTGTAAACCAGCTGATGCCATAGTAGATGTCAGTCACTTCTATGTTTTCAGCTTTATCTCTCACACATTTCTGGACGGATATAACTGAGAAAAGTCCAAAAAGGATGATGGTGAAGTAATAGCCTTTTTCATTCAGCATCATTTCTGCATTCCATAGGCCTATACAATAAGAGATTAAGCCTATGCCAAGCGCCAACCACGATGCCCCTACAAATGCGGGTGTAGGTCTGATGCCGAAATAGTCATGCTTGCTCTTTTTGATGGTCTTTTCTGTTGATTCGTTTTCTAACATTTTATTTAGGTTTTAATTATTGGGTCAAAGATCACTTGGTTTTTAGCTGATCGCGAATCAAAAAAATCAATTATATTACGATATAAAAGAATTAATAATATTTTAAAGACATCTATAGTAAGGTTAAAGAGAATAAAATATTATGATATATGATTGCAATAAATGATGTTATTTCTCTACAGACTGACGCTGAGAAAAAGTTATTCATAGAAGACTTAGACAAGAGAAATAAGCGAACAGACACGAAGAACATATTGCTCTATCGCGCCTACCTTAAAGGTGAAGAGCTGAAAATTAAAGAGCAAATTGGGGTCAATGCATTTAATGCACTTAAGAAACGGCTAACAGATCATCTTATAGAATTCACCTCAGAAAGGCTGTTGAGTAAGGATCATAGCACAGAAAACGAAATCACCAAATTGATTGTTTTGAGCCGAAAGCTGTTCTACAGAAGCTATTCGAAAACGGCATTTACACTTTTGTTTAAAGCGGAAAAATTTGCAATCGATATAGATCATTTTTCACTTCTTAATGAAATCTATCATTTAATGATAGAACATTCTCATCTAACAGATAAGATAGAACAAGCTGAGCTATTCTCTAAATTAGAAAAGAACAACAAGCAGTTTTTAGCGGAGGAAAAAATGAGCATTTTATACGCAAGCATGAAAAAGCAATTCATTTCTGCAAGGCATGGAGATCTGCCTAAATCATTAAAGAGCTTGTATGAGCATGGATTGAAACAATTTGATATCGATCACTCCTACTTTATGAATTTTAAGAGCCTTAATCAACTTTGCTCTTTGACGGACTTATTTGGTTCACAGACCAAAAATTACCACCAATTAGACCTGTTTTTTGAAGACTCCATTAAAGAGCTGAAAGGGACTAAAAAAGACAATGCTCAATCGGTGTATTATCAAATTGAACTGTATTACGGTTTAGCAAACATCTACTTCAGGAAAAAGAATTTAGAGCAAAGTCTATCTTATTTAATGCAAATGGAGCAACAAATGCTGCGGCTTGATCAAAAGTATTTTAGCCATTGGCAAGCGCGATTTTGCAATTTAAGAGCCTTGAACTTGAACTTCGAAGGCCAAAGTGAAGCGGCAGAAAACCTCTTGAGCTCTGTGTTAAATCAGAAAGATTTTAATGAAAAAGAAGAAGCTTTATTGAAACTGACATTGGCTATGGTTTGTTTCCAGAAAGGTGAACTTGAACTGGTTAAAACGCTTATAAACACTATGAATAGAACCGATCAATGGTACTTAAGCAAAATGGGAAACGAATGGCTTTTCAACCTGAAGGCGATAGAAATCCTGCTTCACATAGATTTAGGGAATGACCAGCTAGCAGAATCAAGGTTACTAAGTTTTCAGCGAAAGCTGCCTAAAGCAATTAAGGCCGATAAAGGAAATCCACTCTGGCCTTTTATTAAATTGGTGAAATCAATTCTCTTCAACAATTCTGTTGTGCGAACTGAAGAATTCTTAGAAAAGGTAGAAAGGACGATTCCTTGGAAAGGAAAGAATGAAGACATATTCAATATCTGCTTTTATGGATGGTTAAAAGCTAAAATGATAAACAGGCCTGTCTATCCAACAACGCTAGAGATAATGAAATCGCTTTAGTCAAGCAGATCATAATCTTGTTTCTTGATGATCTCCCCTAAAGCGGCATTTACCTTTTCGATAAACTCGGGCTGATATTTGTACTCTTTTAGTTGGTGCGACAGACCTTCAACAAAAGC
This sequence comes from Schleiferiaceae bacterium, assembly GCA_025210575.1. Classification (GTDB taxonomy): domain Bacteria; phylum Bacteroidota; class Bacteroidia; order Flavobacteriales; family Schleiferiaceae; genus JAOARK01. The sequence goes on along the minus strand of JAOARK010000007.1, from coordinate 1,542 downwards.
AGTTAAAGGCTTTTCCACCCTTGTGAAATCATCCTGTAACAAATCTTGGTATATACTCTTAATGATGTGTTTGGGGTCGTTCACCAAATCTCCATAGCGTACTTCAAAACGATTCTTTTCAGGAATTAAATTACTGTCTTCATAATATTTTTCAATCAACGATCTATAAACTTCCAGTATGTCATCCAACAATTGCTCATCTTCAATATCTTGAAGTTTGATGCCTTCTAGAATACTCTTATAAAAAGAATTCGTACTTCGTACCACTTCATAAGGGTTGCGATGGATAAAAATAAACTTGGCATTGGGATAAAGCTTTAACAACTGAGGGATGCGTGCCGTATGCGGTGGATTTTTAGAAATGAATCGTCTTCCATTGGTGTTTAGAATGCATCGTTGCACAAAACGTTTAAAGTTCTTAGACCAAAGGTCCCAATCTTTTTGAGAGGTTGTTTTGTCTAATAAATATTCATCAGCAATAGCCCTGGTCTTTTTCGGGAAGTACCACCAATTGTAAAAGCTAAAAGGGATTTCATTATTCAGTGCAAACTCTTCTTCTTGAGGGTAATTGGGGTTGAGTTCAACATTGTCAACAGGCCTATGACTTGGCATTGCCATCTTCATTATGGGTTTAAAAAACCATTGAAAAGCAAAGAGATTATTGGGGAACACAGTTTGATAAGTAGTGCAAAAAGCCGTGTCTTTATCTAGGCAAAGCAAGTTGTGAAGAAAGGTTGTGCCACTTCGCCAATGCCCTAAAACAAATACAGGGTCTTTTAAATTTTTGGGTTTGCCCTTTAAGGCAAAAACAATCTTGTCCGCATATGCTAAAAGAGATACTACCAAACTAATTAAGCTGCTGTAGATAACCTTTTTCTGGTATTTCTTGTCGTAGCCATATTTACTGAGTAAATATTTGAGAACACTAAACCGCGCTCCCATTAAGGTGGTTATTCCGAAATCAAAACTTTTGTCTTTTTGCGCCAATGGTTAGTCTAGATTAAAAGATTCGAAAAGCACAGAGACATTAAAATACAAGTGCTCTAGCTCGTCTTCATTTTTTTGCAGCTTCATGCGATCGCAATTATTGACCAGCGCTTGTTCTCCGCCAAATTTGTAACCTAAATAGGGAATCAGATCATATTCTTCGGAGGTATGTAAAACCCATATTGCTGTTTCCAGTGACAATCCATCTCCGGTAAGTAAGATTGCATCGGCCAAACCATAAGTGTTATTGAACCACTTCTTAGCCATTTCCTCATCACCCAGGTCTTGATAGGTTAATGCAAGAAGGTAAGAATGCATGATTTTTATTGGGTTGTCTCTTAGTTGTTCTTCAAGAAGTGCTATGAGTTTTTTGTTCTCTTTTTCACTTCTCTTTTTCTTATCCAATAGTTTATTAATAGCTTCTCGCTGTTTACTCATTCCATAAGGGCTATATCCTTCTTGGTAGCGATAGCCGTAATAAAAATTGTAATAATGCGCCAAGGTTAAGCCATCACCACCCGATAAGAAACGCTCTAGAACAATGGGGTAGTAATG
>JAOARK010000066.1 GCA_025210575.1 Schleiferiaceae bacterium | reverse complement strand
TCTGTATTTAATCTTTGATAATAAGTATAACTCGCAATTATATTGGCATTGCTAAAAACTCCAGCTTTAAAAGTGAAATCTAAACTGTTAATGTATCGTTGAGTTGTAAACCAGTTGTCGAATGCATAGTTCGAGTGGTCGCCCAGTCGCTCTCCTCGATCTTTGATTTGTTCCCAAAGACCGTTGAACGAGTAGCCTAGTGTTAGCTTATTAAATTTGTGTCTGTATTTTGCTTGACCGAAGTATTGCTCTTTTTGATTCCATTGTTTGCTTCGGGTAGTGTCATTTTCACTCCAGCCTTCAAAGAAGTTTCTTCCACCATCAATGATAAAACTATTCCTTTTGTTGCCAGTGCTTAGACCAATATTGAAATTGTAGAGACCAACACTTTCGTAGAGGCCAGCCACATTAATTTCTGTTTTTTGTTTTTCTGGAGTTTTGGTAATGATGTTAATGGTTCCTGCCAGGGCATTAGAGCCATAAAGAACGGATAGAGGACCTTCAATTACTTCAATGCGTTCAACATTATTCATGTTGATCTGTGATAGATCTACGCTTCCATTTAAACGACCAACTACCGGTACACCGTCTATTAGGATTTTTACATTTTCACCTCCCAACCCCTGAATGTTTATAGACGAGCCTAAGACACCATCTTGTTGCAAACGTAAGTTTAGTTGTGTATTCAGAACCTGAGGTAAAGAAACAGCTCCACGACTAGTAATGTAGTCATGGTTAATCACTTTTACTTTGTAAACTGAGTTGGCTTCAGAGATTGGTGCGTATTGTCCGGTAACCACAATTTCATCTAAATTATAGTCGCCAGGAGTCAATTGGTATGAATAGGATTTCCCGGGAAGAATGGTGTCCCTCAATGGTTCAAAACCAACAAAGGAAATGGTAACAAAGGTTGGATTCACTGCAATGTTTGGAGCATTGCCTTCAACATCGGTTGTGTTTAATTGAGTCTCAGAAGTGTTCAGGTCTTTGAACACAATATGAGCGAATTCAATAGGTTTTTGGTCGGCTTTGTTTTTTATGGAAATAGTAGCATCCTGCCCATAAAAAAATGAGCAGGATGCAAATAATAAGATTATGCTGATAAACTGTTTCAACAGCTTATTGAATTATAATTTTTGATACGAAATTTTTAGTTGCGCTTCTTGCAGCTACGATGTAAGTCCCCGAAGCTAATTCTGAAACATCTACACTTTCGTTTAATTCAACAGATGATGATTTAACTACTTGTCCGTTCAAGTTGATGATCTCAATTTCAAGATCTTCTTCTACATCAAAGCGAATTACATTGTTTGCTGGATTAGGGTAAACTTTTAATTCTGCTAGTGGGTTTTCAGCAATTCCAATTGTAGATATCAATGTTTTTGTAAAAGTGAAATTACCAGTTGAAGCTCCATCCCATGTTTTGAAAATGATGCGGTAAAGGTCACCATTGTCAGCTTTTACGAAATAAGTGGTAGAGTCAGCAATAACCCAACCTCCTGGAGCAGGTGTGAACTCATAGTTCTTCCAGTCGTGACCAATAATGTTCTTCGATGTGTCTTTTGCTGGATGATTGTTCCAGTCAACCATATTTGTGTCAATGCCTTTCGCTGCAGAAGCTTCAACACCAATGTTTTTAAGTGCACCAGTCACGTTGTAATATACTCCCGGAGCTAATTGTGCCTCGTATTTTGTGAAAACAAGATCCCAAGTGGCAGATGTAGGTTCTTTGCTAAATGCAGTGTCTTGTTTTACATCATAGTAAAAGAAATTACCTGTGTAATCAGCTTTGTTAAATGTTTTTGTTATTTCATTTCCTCCGTCTAGATCAGCAATCTTGAACTGGAAGTCTCCAGTAGTCTTCATTGACTCAATCATTATTTTCTTGTACGAAGTATCAGGAAACTGAACCACAAAGATTTTTGAACCAATAACGTTGTGGGTGGTGTTATTGTAATTTCCCCAACCATAATCTGGATGACCTGTAGCTCCATCATTAAAAGAACCTTCTTCCCAAGCTAAGTCAGAATTGTGAAGTGGAGACCAAGACATTCCAGTTGTATCAAAGGTTGCCCAGTCAGAAGTGTTAGTAGAGCCGATGTAGAGGTTTACACCTTCAACTGTGTTTGTTAGAACAGCAGCGTCTACAATACGAGTAGTAAATGCAATGTGCCAATCGTTTCTAGCATTTGTTTGAACCATTCCAGTAGTTAATGAATAGTACACATCGTTGCCATAACCAGGACCCATTGATAGGCTTTCTGTGGTTGTTTGCGCAAATAAAGTTACATTTGCAAGCAGTAAAAATGGGAGTAATCTTAATTTCATTATCGTCTCTTATTTTTATTTAGACTAATTAAAAATAACGGCACAAAAATACATCTGCTTTTGACTGGGGCAAATTTATTGTGCGGTTTTTCTGTCTATATGATAAAAATCACTTTTCACCTTGTCTGAAGATCTTCGTAAAGTACTTGTATCACCTTTAAATTGGGGGCTTGGGCATGCTTCTAGATGTATTCCTATTATCCAAGGATATTTGAAAAAAGGGGCGGATGTGCATGTGGCAAGTGATGGAGATGCACTCAAGTTGTTACAAAATGAGTTTCCTGAGCTCACTTTTCACTCCTTGCCTGGATATGAAGTGAAGTATGGAGATGAATCAGGGCTAATCGCTTCTTTGGTTTTCCAAGTTCCCGGACTGATGAAAAACATCAGTGCTGAATATATGGCTATGCAGAAATTGCAAGAGCAGGAGAATTTTGATTTGATTATTTCAGATAACCGACCCGGAATTAAAAGTAAAAAGACAAAATCGGTTTATTTAACTCATCAACTGCAGTTTAAGGTAAAGTTTGGCGGCAAGCTTGCGGGTAAGATGCACCAAATGATGTACAAGGATTTTGATGAGGTTTGGGTGCCGGATGTTGAATCACCGAATTCATTGGCAGGTGAATTATCTCAATCGAACAAACCAAAAGTAAAATACATTGGTCATTTGTCACGTGCTCAAAACGTACTAGAGGCTAAGATATATGACGTTTTGCTATTGTTAAGTGGGCCCGAACCGCAACGCTCAAAATTAGAAGATGAGCTCTATAGACAATTGAAGTCGAGTAAACTAAAAGTAGCGCTGGTTAGAGGTACATCTGTGCCGAGGTTAAGAACACATCCAAAATTCAAGATCATCGACCTGGCTAATGCTAAGGAGATAGATCAATTGGTTGCCCAAAGTAAAGTTGTAGTGGCGCGAACTGGTTATTCTACCTTAATGGATCTATCCGTTTGGAAACGTCCTTGTTTATTGATTCCTACTCCCGGACAACCAGAACAAGAATATTTGGGAAATTACTTGAGCGATAATAAGTGGGCCAAAGTGGTTAACCAGAAGAATTTAAATATTGTTGAGCAGTTAGAAGAAATACAGAAGTTTGGATACCTGAATTTTACTCCATTCTCTATTTAGCCTATCTAGATCTACTTCTGTAGAAATCAACATTATGATAGATGCTAAATCTTAAGATGTGCGTATTGATGTAGTCGTACGGTGAGCCGTTGTGTTTAAATGACCACATGTAGCCTAATTGCATTTGCAATTCATTATTGATAATGTATCCTAAGCCCAAGAAAAGTCGGTTGTCCTCAAAATGGTTATAGGTAATTGGTTTACCTGCCTGAATGAAGATTTCATCATAAAGAGAAGCAAACAATGTTCCTGGTTTCAGTTTATGATCGTTCAGTGGGATGTAAGTAGTGAATCGATATCTGAAGCGGTAATCCAGCTCATATGGAGAACCTTTTAAATAGTCTCTTTTCCAGCGCTGTTCAAATCGAAGTTGATGATAGAGTTTAGAATGGTAGAGTTTGTCTACAAATAGAAATTGTTGCCAAAATCTGAACTCTGGTACAACATCATCATATTCTGGATTACCTTGATATTTGCTCCACGATAGTGGCGTGGCAATACCGCCTGTAACCTCAAACTTCTTGGTAAAGAGATAAGTGTAGCCAAAGCGCAAGTAAAGTTTGCTCATATTGGCGGCAAAGTCTCTTCTTCTAATATGGTATTCGCCATAATAAAACGATTTGGCTCCTATTCTAAATTTGGTGTAATACCCAATCCACAAAGCGGTAGTATTATCTATGTTCTTGGTAGGCTCACCTTCCGGTTCTTGAGCTAGAACCGAAAATGATAAGCAGAGTAGCGCTATGACACATATGAACCTAGAGAACTTCATATAATATTTCTAGTTTTTGTTCTAAGGTGTTTGCTCTACTGAGTTCTTTTTCAAGAGCCCTTGTGGGTTTGTCTCTAAGGAAGATGAGGATGTCTTGCACATTCTTCATCTCGGTAAGCACTTCCAGACATTCTTTTGGTGTTTTTGTTTCTACGGCCTGAGCGAGTAGTTCATTTTGAATCTTCTGTACTTGATCATACAACCTCTTCTTTATTCTGGCGGGGACATTGTCACTAAAGGTGAAAGCATCAAAAACGTATTCGGTGTAAAGAGAGTCTATGTAATCTGCTTGCTCCGAAATTTTAATGGATGTTGTATAGATGTGACTTACATCGTTTAAGTCTAATAAAATTGAATCGCGTAGTTGTTTCTTTTCTGTTTTGTTTTTAAGCTCAATGAAACGTTCATAATTCCTTTTGATAGTTCCTTCAACAAAATCTTGATCTATGTGCAAAAGCAAACGTTCTGAATTTTTAGAAAATCTTTTAGGCTGTTTAATTGAGTCGAGTTTGGCCTTTTCTTCTTTAATAATTGCTGGTAGCCGCTCAAATTCGTCATTCACCGAAGATGAAGAGCTTACATCGTATAAAGCTTGATCTATCGCTTTTCCTGTGTTTATTCTTTGTTGATAGTTGGCCCATAAATAGGCAAATACGTTTTGTTGATATTCAGGATCAACGGGGTACTCAATAACAAATTCTTTCTTTTTAATACGGAGCACATCTTTAGAAAGAAGCTCTAGAGCCCTCTTTAAAAGTAGATCTTCACGGTAGTAATACTCGATTTCCTTACTTAAAAAAATCTTTCCTAGTGCATTAAACCTTTCAAATAGCGCTTCTTGGTGCTCAACCCAAGCAATTGCATATAAGGCAATTGAATCTTCACTTTTACCAAAATCTCTTATTTCATGGGCTTTAACATCGTCTACCACGAATTGAAAATCTTGTTCTGCACGGTACCATTGAGTAATGTATTTTTCGTCTTCTTCAGATAATGGATACTTTCCTCTATTTGCTCCGAAAAAGAACTTTTGCTTCTTGAGTAGAGCCTGATCAAATCGACCAAGTTTGCTATGTGCACGTTTCAATAATTTGTTGCCATCTTCTTGACTTTGGATATAAATAGAGGCGGTTGGAAATCCATCGTTATAAACGATTGAATAAGGCTTGTTGATCAAGTGGCCTTTGCTATTTTCTTGGAGAACAGTCTGAGTAGCAGGACTAAGCTTGAAATGAATAGAATCTGTTTGTTCGCCTTTGATTTTTATGAGATCAGTAAGAATACCATTTACATATATTCTGATCTCATTCGTTTTTACATAGTTCTCATCTGTATATGACAATTCCCATCTTCCTTCAAAAAGACCTTTGTTGAGCTGCCCATTTACTTTGGCTATGTTTCCACTTTTCTCTAAAAGTTCATGTTGATATTCCCCTTGAGCAAGCCCTTTCTTAAAGGTTAGCTTAATTCTTTCGTAAAAACGAGGTGGCCTGTCTTTTTCGGTTAAAGTTGAATTAAAAGTCCACTCTCCTGAAGGGACTCCTTTTTTATAGTGAGCAAAAATCTCTGTACGTATAGTTCTGAGAGAATACTCTAGATGGTCATCTTTTATGTCCGTAATATCCAGCTCATGTTTTACAACAGTATAAGTCCATTCTCCGTCTTTCTTGTTTTCAGCATAGTGCCCTTTCCAAGCTTGTTCCTGATTTATTGTAGTCCAGGCGGTATCCGCGTTTTTGGTCTTAAACTCAAATGAACCATTTTTAACCTTTAGGTGGTCAATATCATAGTAATACTCAAAGGTAGCATGACCATGTAAGTTGTTTATAGAATAGGCGCTGTCGTAAACAGGGTCATGTTGAGCAAGAGCTATTCCGCTAAAAGCGAAAAGGAATAGAAAAACTTGCCTGAATTTCAGCGACATATAAAGTGACTTAACTTCACTTGAAATTTAAACAAAACACCGTTACTAATAGTGTCAAAATAAAAATGCCTCGAAGTATTCGAGGCATTTTTTAAATCTATGTTGTGAATTTTTATTCGTTAATCACAGCTCTAGAAATTACAATACGCTGAATCTCTGAAGTTCCTTCGTAGATCTGAGTAATCTTAGCATCACGCATTAAACGCTCTACGTGGAATTCTTTTACGTATCCATAACCTCCGTGAACTTGAACCGCTTCAGTGGTTACCCACATTGCTGTTTCAGAAGCGTAAACTTTAGCCATGGCACCTTCTTTATCGAATGGTAAGCCTTGGTCTTTTAACCAAGCCGCCTTATGAACTAACAAACGAGCAGTCTCAATACGGGTTGCCATATCTGCCAATTTGAACGCGATTGCTTGGTGCTCACAAATTGGTTTACCAAAAGCTTTACGCTCTTTAGAATATTTTAAGGCTAATTCATAAGCGCCACTTGCAATACCCAAAGCC
>JAOARK010000065.1 GCA_025210575.1 Schleiferiaceae bacterium | reverse complement strand
GTGCCTCTTTCGTACCTTGAATTTATGTTAATAATCAGAAAATATTTGTTCGTTTTGTTTTCAATCTTTTTTGTTTCAGGCCATAGTCAATCTTCAAAAGTAGACAAGTCGGTTGTGGACGAAGTGGATCTAAAACGTTACATGGGAACATGGTATGAAATTGCAAGGTTCGACCACAAATTTGAACGAGGGTTACAAGGTGTTACAGCTACTTACAGCTTTAAAGATGATGGCAAAATAAAAGTTGAAAACAAAGGCTATAAAGGTTCTTTATCTGGAGAACAGTCTATTGCGATCGGCAAGGCAAAACTGGCAGACCCAAAAAATACATCGAAACTTAAAGTCTCTTTTTTCTGGATTTTTTATGGAGACTATTTCATTATGGAATTAGATTCAGATTACCAATGGGCCGTTATTGGGAGTAGCTCAGATAAATATCTGTGGATTCTATCAAGAACACCTCAAATTTCAACAGAAGTCTACCAAATGTTATTGAAAAAGGTTTCTAGAAGAGGTTACGACATTAACAAACTCATTAAGGTTAAACAACCTTAAATAAGGTTAGACTTGTCAAAAAATAAATCAAAAGGCTAATCTCTGATTCGACCTTTTGAACTTCAATTGCTATCCCCTACCTTTCTCGTCTAAATCAAAATCAATGAAAAAGTTCTTATTCTCAATACTCTCTATAAGTATCCTTCATTTCGGTTACAGCCAAACCAGCACCCCAGAATTCATTAGTAGTAATAAAATTGACGACTACATTAAAGAAGCCATAGAGAAGTGGCAAATACCCGGAATTTCTGTAGGTATAGTAAAAGATGGCAAACTTGTTTACGCTAAAGGTTTTGGAGAAAGTTCACTTGGAAGCGGAAACTCCGTTTCTAAAAACACCCTATTCATGATCGGGAGTAATTCGAAAGCCTTTACGGGAACAGCCCTCGCCATGCTAGAATATGAAGGAAAGTGTGACTTGAATGATCCGGTAAAAAAATGGTATCCACGACTAAAAATGAAAGATCAATGGTTGGATGAGAATCTGAGCTTGACGGATATCGTAACACACCGAGTAGGTATGGAAACTTTTCAGGGAGATTTTATGTATTGGGATAGTGATTTAATGGAACATGAGATCATCGAGAAATTTGGACAGTTAACTCCAATGTATGCCCCTCGAACTAAATGGGGTTATTGCAACGCAGGCTATGTATTAGCAGGAAAGTGTATCCAAGAAATAAGTGGAACTAAATGGCACAGTTACTTAAACAATACCTTCTTTAACCCACTTAATATGAACCATACTTATTGTTATGTAAGTGACCTGGAGCATGTATCTAATGTTGCTAAAGCACACACCATTGAAAACGGGAAAGTGAAAGTAATTCCATACGGAAGCATTGACAATATAGCCCCAGCTGGAGCAATTACTTCAAATGTTGAAGACATGAGCCATTGGCTTATTATGCAATTAAACAATGGAAAATACAACGGTGAACAAATCATTCCCCAAGAGGTTATCCAGAAAACAAGAACACCTTTTTCAATTGTTGGCCAAGGTTCACACCCATTCAATACTTCACATTTTGACCTCTACAGTCTAGGCTGGGGACTTCAGGATTATGAAGGCAGAGAAGTTGTTTCACACACTGGTGGAATTAACGGTTTCGTTACTTCAGTTACCATGATACCTGATGAAAACCTCGGCATTCTAGTATTCACGAATACCGATCAGAATTATTTGTTTGAAGCATTGAAATGGGAGATCATAGACGCCTATTTAGAGCTACCATTTAGAGATTATAGCAATACTTATTACTCCTTCTTTGAAAGGAAACATCGAATGGATCAGCAGCAAATAGAAGCTTGGCAAGATTCTGTAAAACAAAAAAATGATTGGCCCACAGACATAAAGAACTTCGAAGGAACCTATAGTCATGAAGTGTATGGAACTATTGAATGTGCTAAAAAGGGAAAAGCGCTGGAATTGACATTTCAACATCATCCCAATCTTAAAGCTTCTTTAGAGTACATGGGAAACAATCGGTTTTTATGTACCTACAGCGACATTCTCTTCGGAGTAAAGGTATTCCCATTTACTACAGAAGGAGACCAAGTGAAAAGTTTCACTTTGTCAGTTGCAGATTTTTTAGAGTTTACAACTTATGAGTTTATAAAACAGTAATTCTACCAACATCATTCTTTAAAATTCACCTTACTTACAATTCTTCCTATGAAACCGAGTTTTACCTTACTTGGCGCAGTACTGTGTCTTACATGGACAGCCAATGCTCAAAACACTAAAAGCTTAAACACTAAAGAATACAGTTCTGGCATTAATAATTACAAACCTTTATCTGGAAACCATCAAACTGGAAATCAAACGATTTACTTCTCAGAAGACTTTTCAAATGGCATTCCTTCAAATTGGACAAATCAAGGGTTTGACTTCAACTTAAACCCAATAGCTCCCGCTATATTTGAATATAGAGGAAGCAATACAAATCCTGATGTTAACATAGGTTCACGTGACTATTATTCTACCATTCACTATGACGGAGCTCCCATTGAATCTCCCACGGCAAATAATGGGTTCGTTATTTTCGATTCTGGTTACCTAGACAATCTAGGGTTAGCCAACAATGATCAAAATGGTTCTGCACCAAGCCCGCACGTGGGCTCTCTCACAACAGACACCCTAGATTTCACAAGTGTTAGTCATCTTGAACTAAAATTTAATAGCCATTTTAAATTCTGGGGCACCCATTTGTATGTCACATTTTCAACCGATGCAGGTTTAAGCTATCCAGACACAATTCATTTTCAAGAAGGGCTTTCACAGACGTTCAGAACAAATCCGAAAAGTGAAGTTGTGATGAATGTATCTAGCATAATAGGCAATAAAGACAATGTTAGAATTCGTTTTGTTTTTGATGGAAGATATGATGAAACGGGCAACCTAAATTCTGACGGCCTAAAAACGGGCGCATTCTTTTGGATGTTAGATGATATTGAGCTTCGAAGACTTCCTGACTATGCCATTGGTATTGTTAAAGAACATGGACATTCAGAAATAAAAATGGCTTACAATGGCGATACGGATTGGCCTCTAGGAAATCGATTCACGGTTACGAATGGAACTAACCAAACCCGAAAATTATCATTTGGTATAGGAGCAATAAATCAAGGAAAAAACACCCTCCACAACGTTAAACTAAAGGTGGATTATTTGGATAACAGTAACAACATCTTATTTACTGAATTCTCTGCGGCTACCTCTTCATTATTACCAGGAGCCAGTATTCAGT
>JAOARK010000001.1 GCA_025210575.1 Schleiferiaceae bacterium | reverse complement strand
TTGTGGTAGTGGTAGCTGTTTTGGCAGGTGCCGGAATTTATTTGGCAACCCAAGACAATCAACAAAAAAAGGGAACAACATTAGCGAACGAACATGATTTCGCCATTCCTGATACAGCATCGATTACCAGAATTGTGATCAGCGACAAAACGCCAGCAGAAGTATCTCTAGAACGCATTGAAGGTACCTGGATGGTGAATAAAGAAGCTCCGGCTAGAACCGATGCAATTGATGTACTACTTGAGACATTCCATCATATTGCCATGAAGAGCTATGTACCAAAAGAAGCTAGAGAAACTGTTCTTAAGCGTATGGATGTTTTTGGAAAGCATGTAACCGTTTATAGTGGTGAGACCGTTTTAAAATCGTTTTTAGTTGGCACTGAAACACCAGATATGTTGGGAAGCTATATGAAGTTAGACGAGGCTAAAGATCCTTTTGCGATGTACTTACCAGGTTTTAACGGTTACTTAAACAGCAGATTCTTTACGGATGAGAGTCAATGGAGAAAACGTACTATTTGGGGTTTTGACAATAGAGAGATCAAGCATATTGAGGTACGTCATTTACTAAATGAAGGAGAATCATTTTCAATAAAATCAGAAAACGATGAAGTAACCCTCTACGATGTTGACGGAAATGCAGTAACAGACATCAACGTGGTTAAACTTCATGAATATCTAGCTGCATTTAGAAATACCGCATACGAAGGTGCAATTGTGAGTACTGATGGCATTTATGCCAAAATGGATTCTGTAAAATCAGCCGGAGAAATTATGAGCATCTCGGTAGAATCTAAAAAAGGAAAAAAGATAACATTGAAAACCTACCGTGTTAAGGCCGAGCCTAACACATTTGACATTAACGATCAACCCAGAAAGTGGGATCCGGATAGAATGTATGGGGTGATCAATGATGACACTTACGTTCTGGTTCAGAATTTCGGGCTACAAAACGTACAAAAGGGTTTGAGTGACTTTAGGAATTTAAACTAGTCTATTCTTATCAGGTTCTTTCAGCTGAAATACGGCATTATCGCTATTGCACTAAATTTCGCTCTTACGGCAACAGCTCAAGCCGAATTTGATAATAATACCGATCCTTACTATAAGTACGTCAATGCTTTCTCAAAGCACAAAAAGGTATCCTTTTTCAACAAACCTTCTGGCAAAGTAGTTTCGACAATCACCGTAGCTAAAAACGGTTGGATTTGCTATTCAATTGTCGACATGGATTCTGGTTGGTTTAAAGTTGATCACGTTTACGCTTTTCCAAATACTAAAACCATAAATCAGTTATCAGGAAGCTACATTCCCATTAAAAATGTGTGGTTTAACTTGAATGAAGAAAACGTAAAGTTATTTAGTCAGCCCAATGAGAATAGCAGTCATCAGATGGTGGAATTTCAGCGCGTTCGCGTAATTGAGGTAAAAGGGAATTGGTCTAAAATTGAATATCTACTCAACGATCGAAAAATTACGGGGTGGATTCAAAAGGAGGATCAATGTGGTATGCCTTGGACGGCATGTAATTATTAAGCTCTACGTTTCTCGGTTAGGCAATCGATATATTCATTTTAGTTGATAATCCGTTAATAAAATTCCCAAACAAGGCGGAGCCTATTCTCTATATTTGTCATTTAGACAAACAACAAAATCGAATATGAAGTTTATCGTTTCTAGTGGGCAGTTGCTTAAAGAATTGCAGAAACTAATCGGAGTTATTAACCCAAGCAACACGCTTCCCATTTTAGACAATTTCCTTTTCGACCTTGCCGGTGAACAGCTTAAAATAACCGCCTCGGACCTCGAAACTACTATGACCACAGAGTTGAATGTAAACTCTAGTGAAGATGCTAAGATCTGTATCCCTGCCAAGATATTGGTAGACTCTATCAAATCTTTCCCCGAGCAACCTTTAACGTTTACCGTTAATAAAGACAATAATCAGATTGAAATTGCAAGCGACTTTGGAAAGTATGCTTTAGCAATGATCGATGCTAGCGATTTCCCTCAACTTCCAGAAATGGAAGACATAGCCACTACGGTAATTCCGGGTCACATTTTGGCAGACTCAATTAACAACACACTTTTTGCTTCTGGTAACGATGAATTAAGACCTGTAATGTCAGGAGTATTCTTTCAGTTTTCTAGTAGCGATCTAACCTTTGTAGCTACAGATGCTCACAAATTAGTGCGTTATAAAAGAACTGATTTAAGCAGTGACGCCTCTGCAGAATTCATCATGCACAAGAAACCTTTGAATCTTTTAAAAAGCACTTTAGGTTCAATTACGGATGACATTAAAGTTCACTTTAATGAGACCAACGCAAAGTTTGAGTATGATAACATTACCCTTTCTTGTAGATTAATTGATGGTAAATACCCGAATTACGAAGCGGTTATCCCTCAAGATAATCCAAACGTGATGACTATAGACCGTCAAACTTTTCTAAGTTCGGTTAAAAGGGTTTCTATTTTCTCAAATAAAACAACACATCAAATTCGCCTAAAAGTTACAGGTAATGAACTGCATATTTCTACAGAAGACATTGACTTTTCTAACGAGGCTAACGAAAGATTATCTTGCGAATACGAAGGAGCCGACATGGAAATTGGATTTAACTCAAGGTTCATTATCGAGATGCTAAATCATCTCAATTCTGAAATGATCAAATTAGAATTATCCGCTCCGAACAGAGCCGGTATAATTTCTCCTGTAGATGGTGTAGATGAAGGTGAAAGAATGTTGATGTTGATTATGCCTGTAATGCTTAACAATTAATAACCTAACCAATGAAAGTGTTAGCTGTTGGCGACATTCATGGTTGCTTTTACACTTTTAAAAAGTTCTTAGAAACTTATTGGAACAAGAAAAACGAATTTCTTGTAATAACTGGTGATATTATAAACAAAGGGCCTCATAGCTGTGAGGCCCTTTTATATTATTTCGAATTAAAGAAGGAATATCCCTACCAAGTCTTTCTACTTAGAGGAAATCATGAACAAGATTTTCTAAATTCTCTGAACAGCAACAAATCAAACGGCTATAAAAAATTGGTGAGCCAGCTAAAAGCTGAAGGCGTGGGTAAACAAAAGCTTATTGACTGGTTAGAGAACCTCCCTTTTAAATGGGAAACACCACACATGCTGATATCTCATGCAGGCATATCAGAAAAAGCCAAACATCCTTATTCTGCTAGTTCGGCAAATGGAGTTCTGTACAATAGAACCGCACTAAAAGATGTAGGAAAAGTGCAAGTACATGGCCATGATGTATTGCAATCTGACCAACCTCATTTTAATAAAAAATCGAATAGTTGGAATGTGGATACTGGCGCTTGGACAGGAAAATATTTAAGTGGTATTCGACTCACTCAAAAAGGGAAGTTCAAAGAATTTGTACAGGAAAAAATGCACCCTGCAGACTTCACCCGCAAATAATTCTGTTCTCCGTTTTAGTTAAATTGGTTCCATGGAAACTGCGAACCTCATTCAGCAATGGTACTCACTTTGGGAAAGTGGAAATTTCAAAACGCTTCCAATTACCAACTCTTTTGAGCTCCCCAGCCCTTATGGCACCATAACAGGAAAGAAAGACTATCTCGCTCTAGCTGAGGCCAATCAAGATAAATTCTTAGGAAATACTTTTAACATTCATCAAACTTTGATTGAGAAGGAAACAGCTTGCGTTCGTTACACTATGCATGGGAGAAATTTCGACATGGAAGTGACCGAATGGTTCTTTATGAAAAACCAATTAATAGATAGAGTAATTGCCTATTACAACATTGAAGGTGAAATAAACGAGGACAGAAAACTCAATCAGTTGTGAGCATCAAAATTTCAAGAACCGTAACCATTTCCATCTTTGGATTATTGACCATTCTCTTCATTTGGATAGCCGTACATGGTTTAAAACTGCCAACCCCTTTAGATTTCATGCCAACCCAAAAAACACGTGCAGTAGTTATCCAGGTAGAATTGGCTCATATTGGCCGTAATTACTACAAACAGCAGGTCCATGTTCAATTTCAATTTAATAACAACACTTTTACGACCATAGAAAAATTGGGGAAAAGATGGGGCCGAATTCAAAAAGGTGACACGCTTATAGTTGAGTTTGCGAGTTCTAACCCGGAATTGAACAAAATTATTGGCTGGCCTGCCAATTAGATCTTCTACCTACGTTTTGCCAAAGTGAGATCTTCTACTTCATTACAAATATTTTGATGCCACTCTTCAATTGATTGTGCTCTAGCCTCATCTTCAAAAGCTAAGCGCTTTTTTTTCTTTTCATCATAATAATCTTCGGCTCTATACCAGTAATGGTTTATCCAAGCGCCTTTATGATTAATATGTCGGATGCCTTGAACATACGCTTTGCCATCGGTGTAAACAAGTCTTGCCTTGCCCTTTAGAATAGGCACATGAGGAGTATTGAACATTCTGTAATACAAAGGCAAATAAATAAAGGGGTTAAACTGATGATGTTCGCGATGGTCATTTGGTGCTCTTTTTGTGCGCTGAGATACCAACGGTTTTTTATGATCAAGAGAAGGCAGATTTGATGTGCCAAAC